>PUPC01000388.1 GCA_003553185.1 Planctomycetota bacterium
CATCCCGGCCCCAGCTACACGCAGGACATGCTGGCTCGGGGGCTGCGGTTGGGGTTCATCGCAGGGACCGACACCCACGCCACGATGCCCGGCGGATTCGGCGGGGAGCCGGGCCACATCGACAATCCGCCCGGGCTGACAGCCGTTCGATGTCGGGATGTTTCGCGTCGAGCTATCTTCGATGCCATCCGCTGCCGCCGTTGTTATGCTGCCAGAGGAGAGCGGGTTGTCGTTCACGGCTCCATCGGGGGATGCCAGTTCGGGGAAGCGCGGTCGATCAAAGAAATGTCGGCCCCTCCGAAGGTCGATGTCCTGATTGCGGCGAAATCGGACATCGAGCGGGTGGACCTGGTGCGGAACGGCGAGCCCATCCACTCATCTGCCCCCGATTCGTGGCGGACGCGGTTTCTCTACGAAGACCGCGACGATCTGGGCACTTCGATGCTGCCTTCGGTTCACCTGGGCCGGTTCGCCTATTACTATGTGCGGGTCACCTGTCGGTCGGGTGCCCAGGCGTGGTCAAGTCCTGTGTGGATTGTCGAGTGATCGGGCTCTTCACTATCCCATTATGCTTTTGCCTGCCGCTTCACGCTCTCCGGTTTTCCGGGGAAAGATATGTTGTGAAAAGGGCGTTCCGGCGACCTGCGAAATTGAAACGAGAAACGGATATGGTTATAATTGGAACAGGGTATGAATAGAATTGTGTTCGAGTCCCAATGCCGGCCCTCAGGGGTCTGACTACGATTCCGGCCAATAGAGAAGCGATAAGTATATGAGAATCAACAGGCATCGTGTGTTGCGGTTATGGCTTGTCTTGGTAGGCGTGCTGGCGTTTGCCGCCCGGGCCGATGCGCTGGTCCCCGTCGTCATCGGCCCCCTGCAGGCGTTTCTCGCTCTGCTGCCGGCCATCCTCGGCGGGTTGGGCGCGGCCATCATCACCCTGTTCAAGCCGGCCACCGTCAAGAAGCTCATCCTGTTCCTTTGGCACCAGAAGGTGTTTACCGTCATACTGATCCTGCTGGTCAGCGGGCTGGTGTACGGGGCTCGGAACGATTGGTGGAGGGGCACCGGCCCCGTGGCCGAGGCCGAGGTGGGGACGGACTGGCCTGCGTTTCGCGGCGGTCCGCTCCGGCACGGAGTCGTCCCCGGCGCACCGGAGCCCGACCAGGCCGGGTCGATATGGCAGTACACTCACCGGGCGATGTTCCTGTCCACCCCCACCGTGGTCGGGAACCGGGTCTATGTGACCTACGCCGACTGGCGCCCGTTCGTGGACCGGGGCGCGGTGCTCTGCCTGGACGCCGACACCGGCAACGAGGTCTGGCGCTATCGCGGCGAAGGCAGCGGCCAGCAGATGCGGGCGACCTTCTCATCCCCGTCGGTAGCCGACGGATACATCGTGGTCGGCGAGGGCCTCCACTTCACCGATGATTCCCGTGTGTTCTGCCTCGACATGGACGGGAACCTCCAGTGGGTCTATCGCACCGACAGCCACGTCGAGACCACGGCGGCAATTTACGACGGCAAGGTGTACATCGGAGCCGGCTCCGACGGATACTACTGCTTCAAACTCGAGCCCGACGAGAAAGGCCAGCCGCAGAAGGTCTGGCGCTTGCCGGCGGAAGACGGGTTCGTGGACTGCGAGACTTCGCCGATCGTACACGATGGAGTCGTCTACCTCGGGGTCGGCATCGGCGGAAACGCGGCCGTGGCGGTGGACGCCGAGACCGGCGAGACGATCTGGTGGCACGACACCCCCTACCCCGTGTTCACCGCACCGAGTATCGACAACGGCAAGCTGTTCATCGGGATGGGCTACGGCGATTTCGTCAACAGCGCCGAGGCCGCCAAGGTCGATCTGGCGAACCGGATGCGGGGGCGAGGCGAATCGGAGGAACGGATCGAGGAGATCACCGGGCCGTTCCGGGCCGGCGGCGAGGTGTGGTGCATCGATATCGAAACCGGCGACATCCTTTGGAAATACGGCGACAAGGAAGAGGACATGCTCGAGCGGGTGGTGCTCGGCGCCGTGGTCCCGAAGGACGGCCGGATATACTTCGGATCCCGCGACGGCCACGTCTATTCGCTGTCGCAGGAGGACGGCGAACTGCTCGCCTACTGGGATGTCCGGTCACCGGTCACCGCCTCGATGGCGGTCGGCGATCAATTCGTGTATTTCGTGTGCCAGCGGGGTGTGCTCTACTGCGCCGACGCCCGCACACTGGAGCCGGTCTGGGAGACCTCGCTCGGCGGCGGTGAGATTTTCTCCAGCTCGCCGACCATCGCCCGAGGGCATGTTTATGTCGGCACCCAGAACGACGGGCTGCGCTGCATCGGCCGGGTGGGCGATCCGCCCCCGGTTCTGTGGAACCGCGGCGAGCGCGGCGGGTCGGCCGACCCCTCGCCGCTCTCCGAGCGGGGCCGTGTAAACTGGCGGCTGCCCGACTCGCTCGATGCCGCCCAGGAGATGAACCTGACCGCGACGGCCCCGCCGATGTCGCTTGGCGATTCGGTCTATTTCGCCTGCAAACGGCACGGAGAGCCGGAGTTCATCAAGCTCAGGGTACAATACCTGACCGGGGAAGATGTACCCAGCGACCGGGACTATCCGACGGACGCAGACCGGGTGGAATGGAGCGTTCCGCTCGACAGCCCGGTGACAGATCCGCCCGTGGGCCTCGGCGACACCATCTATCTGGTCACCGACACCGACATCCGGGCGCTCGCCGCAGAGGATGGGGCTGAGACCTGGCGGATGGACCTCGAACCCGGGGCCAGCGGCAAACTGACGCTCGACCGAGAACGCCTGATCGTCTGGACCGGGCCCGAATCGGTCACCGCCCTCTCGATCAAGTCGCCCAGCCAGCCGGAAATGTTGTGGACTCGCGAGGTCGGGAAAGGCATCGCTGCGCCCGAGTTGGCCGGCGAGTTGTGTATCGTCTCCACCGGTGGCACCATGCAGGTTTTGTGTGCCGACTACGGTACGGAGCTGTGGCTGAATCCGCCCAACCCGCCCGGCTCGCCCCTGTTCGCGCCACTGAGAGTACATCGGGCAGTCATCACTGTAACGGACGACCG
>PUPC01000111.1 GCA_003553185.1 Planctomycetota bacterium
CCTGCTGCTCGTAGGTGGGCGTCCAGAAATAGGATTGCAGCAGGAACGCGCAGACGATGATCGGCAGGGCGATGAGCAGTCTTCTTGTCCACATAAAACAGCCCCGTGATTGCCGTTGATTGCGCTCGGCTGAAACCGCCCTAATTATATCAGCTAACTCATTCGCCTGCAAATTGACCCGCCGCATTTTGACGTTCGCCATTCTCCAGACGGTGGAACAAGACGCCGAAGGGGAAGGCCGGGTATTTGGACGCACATCCTTGACATCACCGAAGGATACGTGCAGAATCCCCTCGGCCGGTGAAACGGACGCGGACGCTGCCGGAGAGCAGCCCGCCGCGGGCAGCCGGCTGGAATGGTCGGCAAGGCGCCCGGGAGGGTGCATTCTACCGCTCCGCTCGCCGATTCTCCGGAATGACTCAAGAAAGCCCGAGGGGGGCTGAAGCGGACAGATCGTTGCGATGGCCGAACCGCGTGACTGTACGGGACTCGCGGGTGTTCCCAAATCCTTATTTCTGAACCGCGTCTGTCCGATTTCGCGCAGAACCGAAACTCTATGGAGGTCTTATGCAACTGCAACGCTATGAGGGAAATCCGATCCTCCGGCCCCGCGACACCTACTGGGAGAAGATGCAGGTCCGCAACCCCGCCGCCTGGTATGACGGCGAGCGGGTGGTGATGATATATACAGCGCGAACCGTGATGAACACCATCTACTTGGGGCTGGCGTTTTCCGACGACGGCTACCACTTCGAGCGAGCGAGCGACGAGCCCTGGCTCAGCCCCTCAAAAGAGGGCTTCGATGCGGGAACCGTCGAAGATGCCCGCATGGTGAAAATCGGCGACACCTATTATGTCACCTACATGGCCCGCTCCATCGGGAAGGAAGATTTCGAGGCGGGCGCCAAAGCGACCGGCATCCCGGACAACGAAGACCCCACCGCCCCGACCTGGACGAAAAACTGGCGTCGGGGAGGACTGCTGATAACGAAAGACTTCAAAACGATCGAGCGGTTGGGCCCCATTACCAGCGAGCACGTCTTTGATGCCAATGTCATTTTGTTTCCGGAAAAAATCGGCGGGCGATTCTGCCTCATCCATCGCCCGAGCGCCTACGAGGCCGCCGAATCGATCAGCCAGAATTACCCTCCGGAACAGCGCCCCGGCATGCATATCTGCTTCAGCACCGATCTCAAAGAATGGGTCGATGACCGCCGCCTCGCCGGGCCCTGCTTCCCTTGGGAGAAATACAAGATCGGCGGCTCCTCCCAGCCCATTCGCACGGACCAGGGGTGGCTTGTCCTCTATCACGCCGTCGCCGGTCCCCATCCGGACCGGTTCATCTATCGTGTCGGCGTGATGATGCTCGATCTCGACGATCCCACGCGGGTCATCGCACGGTCGCCGGAACCGATTCTGGAACCCGAAGAGCCCTGGGAAAGGGAAGGGACCGTGCCCATGGTGGTCTTCCCGAACAGCGCCGTCGTTATCGACGGAACGCTCTTCGTCTACTACGGCGGGGCCGATACCGTCACCGCCGTCGCCACAGCCGACCTCGACGAGATCGTGACCCACGTGATGAAATATCCGGTCTGAGACCGCCCGGAAAGTCCATGCCTCGAGCTCACGGGGGCAAGCGAGCACACCGGCTGCCGGATGGCCAACCGCCGGGCAAACTCATCCGCGAATGGCGGGCCGGCTCTCCACGATAGAATAGCTTGGATCGGGCGGGCCATAGTTTTCTGCTTGCTTTTCGGGGAGGGCGGCGGATAATGAACAGCCCGGAAAGACAGAGCGCGTTCAGTCCCCGGGCCGCCGCATTGCCCTAATAATGAAGCGGGCCGCGGCGGGGCCGGAGATCTGGAGGATGGGCTTGTGAGACTTCGTACCAGGGTGTTCAGAGTTTTCGGGCTTCTGTTCCTCGGCTTGCTCATAGCTTACGGGGTCCTTTTCCTGTTTTTTGGGGGGCGTGTGGCCTACCTCGAGCACACCATACTGGTGGATATGAATAGCGGACGATGCATACTGCGGCGGTCTTCCTTCGGCATCCCCCTGAAAACACAAGAAATAGAGACCCCTTTCGCGGAGTTGGTGGACCAATTTGGTCTGGCCCCCGAACCCCGGGAAGAAAGGTGGCAGTTTCTGCATGCCAGGCATTGGTACATAGGCGGGGGCATGGCTCGGAGTTCAGGTGACGCCCGCGCCTTCAATGCCGCACGAGGGTTTGCTCAAACGCTTGAATTGTACGAATACCGCCACCTGCTGCCCGAGGACCGGAAACGGGAGTTAGTGGCGAAGATGCTCGACGCGATGCGGGAAAATGACTACGAATTGATGCGCAGTATTAATCTTCAGCTTCTAGACGACCTGCGGGCGTTGCGGGACTGAGTTCTGTTCGGGAGATTTTGTATGGTCGAAAGGCAAACCTTCAAGTCGGCAAGGCCTCTGTCGGCACAATGTCCCGCAGGCAACGGAGCCCCCTGCTGGAGGCGATAAGATGCTTGGCTGGCTGGATCGGATCATTGACGGCGTTGCTCGAGCATACGGTCGCAAACCGGACTCTGGAATCGTGCCCCGTGGGGTCCTTCGCTGGTCGCTTTTCCTGGCACTGATCGTGTTCATCGAGTTCATGTTTGTTGCTTCTGTGTTGGCGGTACAAGGTGAGCGGTTATGGGCTGTAGGGGCGGTCTCAATGGCTATGGGCCTTCTGGGTTTATATGCTCTCTGGATGGTGGTGAGCTACGGTCTGGTATACCTGTCACGGCCGGGGTCAGTTATTTTGCGCGTAATTGTCTATGTCACGATGATTGCGGCGCCTCTCTTTCTGATCGTGGTGGGCACATACGCGGTGCTGCTAGCCGTGACAGGCCGATGGCCGTAGCTCATGTGAGGATGAATATAAAATGCTTTCGGGGCCGCCCAACCACCGTGGTTGGGCTTCCTGCCTGGGCAGGAACCGGTAAGGTGATCGAAGAGGAGGAGAAGAGAATGAAGCACGTTTTGTTGGCTCTGGTTCTGGCGGTTCTGGTTTGTGCCGTTTCCGGCTGCGCCATGGTTGACGGGCCGAAG
>PUPC01000163.1 GCA_003553185.1 Planctomycetota bacterium
AATCCGTGGCAGAAGCCGAGCGCGTCGCCCGCCTCGAGGCCGGCGGCCACCTCCTCGTGATACACGTCCGCCATGGTCTCGTCGGGCAGCATCAGCATCACAACGTCGGCCTGCTCCGCCGCCCGGGCCGCCATGACCGGCTCGAACCCGTCCTCGACCGCCCGGTCGAAACTGTCGCCCGGCCGCTGGCCGACGATCACGTCGACGCCGCTGTCCCGCAGGTTGAGTGCGTGGGCGTGGCCCTGGTTGCCGTAGCCGATAATCGCAACAGTCCTCTCGGCGAGGACACTCAGATCGCCGTCCTGTTCGTGGTATTCGTTTGTCATCGTTTCGGTTAACTGGCCTCTCGGCCTTTGGTTCCTTTCGCTGTGTCGGCATCTTCTCTGGCCTGCTCGCTCGGTCTGAGCGCCCGGGTGGCGGCTCCGGCCTGCCACATCTCGCTGTTTCGCATTTCGGCCAGTTCCTTGTTGAGCTGTTCCTGGTAGTCGGGCGCTCCGCACGCTTCGAGAACGCGAGCGGTCTCCTTGCCCTCGGCGACGCTCTGGTAGAGCTCCTTGAACACGGGCAGGACGGCCTCCTTGAAGCGGGGGGTCCAGTCGAGGGCGCCGCGCTGTGCGGTGGACGAGCAGTTAGCGTACATCCAGTCCATCCCTTTTTCGCTTACGAGCTTTATCAAGCTTTCGGTGAGTTCCTCGACGGTCTCGTTGAACGCCTCGCTGGGGCTGTGCCCGTGCTCGCGCAGCGTCTGGTACTGGGCTTCCATGATTCCGCTCAGGGCGCCGATGAGGACGCCGCGCTCGCCGGTCAGGTCGCTGTACACCTCTTTCTGGAATGTTGTCGGGAACAGGTATCCGCTGCCGATGGCGATGCCCACGGCGATACATCGCTCGCGCGCCCGGCCGGTGGCGTCCTGCTCGACGGCGAAGCTGGCGTTGATCCCGGCGCCGGAGAGGAAGTTGCGCCGCACGGAGGTGCCCGATCCCTTGGGGGCGACCATGATCACGTCGACATCCTCGGGGGGGATGACGCCGGTCTGGTCCTTATAAACGATGGAGAACCCGTGCGAGAAATAGAGGGCGTCTCCGGCCTTCAGGTGCTTTTTGACGTCGGGCCAGATGGTTCGCTGTGCGGCGTCGGAGACGAGCATCTGGATGATCGTCCCCCTCTCGCAGGCCTCCTCGATGTCGAACAGCGTCTCGCCGGGGACCCATCCGTCTTCAACGGCCCGGTTCCAGTCCTTCTCGAACCGTTTGGCCTGGCCCACGATGACGTTGATGCCGTTGTCTTTCATATTGAGCGCCTGGGCAGGCCCCTGGACGCCGTATCCGATGATGGCGACGGTCTCGTCCTTGAGCACCTCCTGGGCCCGGTCGAGCGGGAACTCATCCCGCGTGACCACCTCTTCCTTCGTACCACCGAAATCAATGACTGCCATTGCGACTCTCCTTGTGTTGAGTTAGCGGTTTATTTGATGCCATCATACCCGGTTTCGCACAGATACTCGACAACGTCCCCGATAAAGTTCTGCGCCTGCGAGAGCAGGCCTTCGACCTCCTCGAACGGAATTGGTTCCAACCCATAATCACCCTGCGCCCTGAGATCAAAGGCGTTCCGAAACTCCTTGAAGCGTTCGGGCGAAAAGACGCCTTGTTTAACGAACGTCTTGTTAAAGTGGGCCAGAACCGCTGAGTGTTTGCCGAATTGCAGGTCTTTACAGAGCAGAGCTGCCTGGGCCGCATAAAACATAGCATAATATGCCCGAGATGCGGCGAACCCGGCATGCCCTGCATCAAGCATCTGGCGTGCAGCCGTCAAACTTTCCCTCGCCTTGTCGATCAGCCCGTTGATTTCCTTCGGCTTGTTCACACCGACAGCCCCTCTCTCTGTGCGCTCCCGATCGCCATGAACCCGGCCCGCTCGCGGAATGTCGAGCTGGACACGATCGCCAGGGAGAATATGTATCCCGTTTCGATACAGAAATCGCCTATGATATCGCGCAAGCGGCTCTTCACGTCGGTCGTCGTGAACTCATCGGGGAGTACGAGCATCAGGTCGATGTCCGACTCCTCGGTCTGTTCACCGCGGGCGTAGGAGCCGTAAAGGATGAGCCGGAAATCACCGCCGATCTCGGCACGGATTGCCCTCTTGATCTCGGCCAGCGTTTCGCAGAGGCCGGAATTCAGATGCGGCTGCGCTGTGAGTGGTCTCACCATTTCCTCGTTCCCCGAGTGGTCTTGTGCCGAACCAGCCCGTTTTAGAACAGATACCGGCTTTTCGGCCATTGCCCGGTTTCGCCGTCAACAGACCGCTCGTCCTACTCGTCCTTCGCGCCGCGCGGGGCGGCGATGGGGCCAGATCGGACGACATCCTTGATGCCGTATGGCCGGCAGACCGAGATGAACGCCTCGATCTTGGCCTCGGGGCCCGACAGCTCGATGACCATATCGCGGGTGCTGATATCGACGACCTTCCCGCGAAAGATTTCGACGAGGTCGATGACCTCGCCCCGCCTGCCGGGCGGGGTGGCGACCTTGATCAGCATCAGATCGCGCTCGACATACGGGGCGGCCGACAGGTCCTTGACTTGCAGAACGTTGATCAGTTTGCGGAGGTGTTTGACCACCTGCTCGATGATCTGGTCGTCGCCCCGAAGGACGATGGTCATCCGCGAGATCCCGGGGTCCTCGGTTTCACCGACGTTCATGCTGTCGATGTTGTACCCGCGTGCGGCGAACAGGCCGGAGACGTGGGACAGCACCCCGACTTGGTTGCTTACCAGTGCAGAAATGACATGTTTTTTCACGTACAAGCTCCTCAGGCGAGATCTATCATCCGGTCGATTCGTTCACCCGGCGGTACGATGGGGAAAACGTTCTCGTTCGGGTCCACGTGGAAATCCAGCACGACCGGCCCGTCCGTCTCCATCGCCTTCTCCAATGCATCGCGGACCTGGTCGGGCTGATCGACGGTTATCCCGAGCACTCCGTACGCTTCGGCCAGCCGGGCGAAATCGGGGTTCCCGTTCAACGAACTGTGCGAGTACCGGCGGTTGTAGAAATGCTCC
>PUPC01000371.1 GCA_003553185.1 Planctomycetota bacterium
TCCGGATTCGTCCAGTCCGGTTCAGTTTTTTCGCTTCCGTGGAAGCCGCGATAGTTGGCGATGACCGTTTTTCTGTCCGGCGGCTCGGGGTGTGCGCAGCAGACCGCGTGCAGATGATTGGACATAACAACAGCGGATATTATCTCTACACTGTAGAAGAGCTGCATCCGCTCAATCAGCTTGAAGAGATATTCCTTCTCGGCGTTGCCGAAAGGCAGTTCCTCCGGGTCGCCGGTGACCCGGTTGATGAGGTGATAGTAGCAGGTCTCCCGGTCGTTTCGAATACGTGATATTCTCATAGCTTCCCTTTCCTTTCATTTTAAAGCTGTACATCAATTTTAATATTATAATGCTTTTAATTTTTTGTCATTTTTTAATAAACTATTATTAAAAAGATTATTTGCAAATTAAAAAACGAATTTTAATAGCATGTCCCTGAAATTTCCCACGTCCCGCATCCGGGCCGCGTAACACCTGACCACTTCCGGATTCGTCCAGTCCGGTTCAGTTTTTTCGCTTCCATGGAAGCCGCGATAGTGGGCGATGACCGTGTTTCTGTCCGGCGGCTCGGGAGGGGTGTCAAAATAGCCTGTCCCTGATTTTCGTCTTTTTTTCAAAAAAAATCCACCGCTCCACTTGCAATCAATTTTTTCATAGCTAATTTATTTTTGTAATTTTTATTAAAGCTGTTAATTAAATACAAAATTACAAAAAAGGATTCAGCTATGAATTGCGGACGAACTGCTATGATCATTGCGGCTGCGGGGCTGCTCGTTTTCCCATTCAGCCGGGCTTTTTCTCAGCCGGGATATTCTTCAACCGATCCCCATGAACCGGAGACGGTCGTCACCGCTCCGGCAACGGATGATTCCTTTCAGCTTGATTCCGCCCGGACCGACGGCGAACCTGAACTGAAAAGCCGGACCGCGACCGACTTCGTCATCACCGGCATCTCCGTGACTTCGGAAGGAGTGCGGCTGGAAATAGGTTATCCGGAAGGATTCACTGACCGGCTGAACGTCTATCACACCTCTGATCTTCAGCGGCCGGACTGGCGGCGAATCGCCGGCCCCCTGGAGACTTCGGGAAATTCGAACATTTCCTGGACCCACGTTCCTGATGAAGGCAAAGTCCCCGAGTCCGGATTCTACAGGCTCGGCAACTACGATCTGGACAGTGACGGGGATGGAATCCCGGACTGGTGGGAGATAAAATACTTCGGCGGAGCGACCGAAGCCGACGCCGAGGCGGACGAGGACGGTGACGGTCTGACTAACTACTGGGAATATCGACTGGGCAGTAACCCGCACTCCGCTTACTCTCTGGACCCTTACGGCATGCTCAATGACGGCGATTATGATTCGACCGGTGACGGCCTGTCCAACCTGGAGGAAATCCTGATCTGGGGCACCGATCCCACGAAATGGGACACCGCCGGCAATGGTTTTTCCGACGGCGCCCTGGTCGCCCAGGGGCACGATCCTCTGGATCCGGCGGCGGCACCGGCCTATGACTGGTTTGTCATGACCGGAGACCTGCCTCAGGACGCGGTCAAAACCGCTACTCGAACCTGGACGATCCCGCCCGGCGAATCGCGCCGGTTCGAGATATTCCTGTACAGCCGGGAATTTCCGGAATTCACAGAAATCCAGTCCGAATTCAATGACACTCTGAGCTGGAGCCTGCAATCGTCACTGGGAGAGGCAAGCGGCGGCGATGTGAACGTCAATACCCGGCACACACGGTGGCTCAGGGCCCGACGGCAGGGTGTGACGATGCACGGCTTCACGCCGGTGCATCTGGAGGACAGCACCGTCATCACCGCCCCGGACGACGAGCCGGTGACGGTGGAAATGAAGCTGTCCGCGATCAACATCAACGATGATTACCTGCCAAGCACAGTGCTCGCCCACATCTCGACGGCGCCCGATACCGCGGAGGAGACTGAACATCCCGATCCGACCTACGCGGAAACCCGGGACCCGATCAACGTGATCAGCGGCAATGTCACCCTGACCGAGCGTGATCTGTTCATCCCCGCCCCCGGGCTTCCGCTTATTTTCGAACGGCATTATCACAGCCGGTCCACGGACGCCGACCTGTCGATCGGCGGCGGCTGGCGGCACACCTACGACCACCGGCTTGAGTCGAGGCCGGATGAAACCTACAAAGGCGTAGCCGGCGACTGGAAAGTCCTGTCCACCCCCGAGGGACGACGGCACTGGTTCCGGAAAGAAAACGGCAGTTACCGCCGCTCTCCGGAAACCGGTCTGCGACTGATCCGGGCCGGGGACCGTTTTCACGTGAAATCTCCGGGAGAGATTATCCATGTTTTCGATACCGAAGGGGTGTTACGCTCCGTTGCCGACGGATTCAATAACGAATTGACTCTGACCTACGATGTCGAAGGAGATGAGCGCCGGCTGCGGAGGGTTGAACATAACAATGGTCAGCATCTTGAATTCATTCACTTCGCGGGAAGAATCGCGTATATCACCACACCCTCTTCCGAACTCGCGGTCGAGTATGAATACCGGGCGCCGGATCGGCGCATGAGCGGAGCGACGCGACTGGTATCCGGCCGGGAGGAGAAAACAAGATACGTTTATAATCCCGACTACGGTGTCCTGATCCTGCGGGTCAATCCGGCCGGCCACCGCTTTGAATACGATTACGACTTTGACGCCCCGACCGGCCCGCGCGGAATCTCGATGCGACTCGAAGACCGTTATTTCGCCCATACCGTGGACTATGCGGCCGGCGGTCCGAACCGCAGTGAAGTGATTTATTTCCGCGACGGCGAGGAGCAGCGGTTCATCTATGAGTACGATCCGCTGCACAAGGCAGTCACTGCCATCCTCGGCCCCGAGACGGAGGATCGCGGTACCCTCCTGCTTCGGGATCGGGCCGGAAACGTCCTCAGAGAGGAGACCTTTGATAACGACGCCGGAGAGTTCCTGATCATTGAACGAACTTTTGACGAACGCGGCAACGCGCTTACTGAAAACACCGCTTACAATACTGAGCCCGTTGCCGATCCATGGCGTTTCGCCTGGCACGA
>PUPC01000074.1 GCA_003553185.1 Planctomycetota bacterium
ACAAGGCGCCGACGCCGATCAGATTGAGTTGTACCAGCGCCAACTGGCCCTGTTACAGAGGGGGCGGGGCGAGATCGAGGCGGAAAACCTGTTCATCCGAGCAGCCGAACTGGAAGAAGCGGGGGGGCACCCCGAACAGATTGCCCGCGTACTATGGGAACTGGTCGATCATTACGCGGATACTCGATTCTACGCCGAGCGGATCGATGAGGTCCGGGAACGGCTCGCCGAGGCCGAGGCCGGCCGAATATCAGTCGATACGCTTCTGGCTGTCCCCCCGGATACGACCGACGGGCGGTCAACCGTCCAATACGACTTTTCCGATGCCGCCCAGCGGCGCGATTGGCCCACGGTGTGGGAGCGGGCGTCGGTCGGCCAATGGCCGATCCGCCCCCGGTACGGCGAGCTGGCCGCAGAATCCGGGCTTGTCTACTTCAAGGTCCCGATCCAGGGGCCCCAGCGAATCGCGCTGCGGGTCAAGGACGCCCGAACGGTGGCCATCCGGGCGGGAATGCCCACCCCGACCGCCTCGCCCAGGACCGGGATCGAGTTCCGATGGCGGCGCCTGCCCGATGGCGGCGCCCGGCTCGAACTGGCAAGGGGCGACGAGGTGGAATCGGTGGACGTGGATGATTTCAGGATCATCGGCTCGGTCGACCTCATGCTGGACATCAGCCCCACGCGCCTGGCAGCCAGCGCCTCGAGCGGTGGGCGAACGCACAGGGTCGCCCTGTCCGGCAATGCCCCCGAGGAGCCCGGTTACGTGGTGCTCGACGGGTTCAACCGGACCGCCCGGCTCACCGCGGCTGGAATCACCTGCACGTTTGACCGCGAGCGGCTGGAGCGGGAGTTCGTCGAGGAGCTCCGGGCACAGACGCGCGACGAGGTCCGGTGGCGGCTCACCCGCTACCGACCGCTGCTCGAGGATGAAGACGCCGGCGAGAACTGGCGGCAAGAGTCGCCCGACGGCGGCGAGTGGGAGATTTCGCCGGAGGGCGTCACCCGTGCCGCCCCAAGAACAACCTGCCTGATGACCACGGGCGACCCCAACTGGACCGACTACGAGTTCGTCGCCGATGTCCGTACCGGGCGGGCGTCCGGCTGGGCGCGGCTGCTGCTCCGATGGTCCGCCGTCCCGGGTGACGGCATCCGAGGCCCCGGATACTACGTCGCATTGCAGGCGGGGGAGGGGGCGTCGGGCGCGGGCGGGAAGGTCGTGCTCGGTCACGTCCGGGACGGGACGGACCGCACACTGAGAGAGACCAGCATCAACCTCACCGCCGCCGAGTGGGTGCAGGTCCGGGCCGAACTGCGCGGCAGTCACATCCGGGTGATCGTCGGCGGGCAGGAAGTGTTCAACATCAACGACAGCACACACGAGGCGGGCAACGTCGGTCTGGCATCGTTCCGGGCCGGTGCGTCATTCCGGGGTGTAAAGATCAAGCTCGACGAGTAGCCCCCACGGCCATCAACCGCGATCCTATGCGCCCGTTTCGCGGGCGGAAATGGCGTCACATAGAACGACGGCGCAGCGGGCGAAGCCGCTGCGCCGTCGAAGTTTTGGTACGGGTGAGTCGGCCCGGTTACTTGTACCAGGCCTTGGCGTCCTCCAGGGTCAACGGCTCGTAGTCGTCGGCGTGTCCGTCGGTGCCCAGGGCGAGCATTTTGCCCTTCATCACCTCATAGATGCCGCGTCGGCCTTCGGACAGGTATTTTCGCTGGTCGAAGACCTCGGGATTCTCTGCCAGGTACTTCCTGTTGTTCCCTGTAAACGCGAGCCGCCCGTCGGTATCGATGTTGATCTTCTGGACGCCGAGCTTGATCGCTTCCTGTATCTGCTCGATGGGCACGCCCATCGACTTCTGCAGGTTGCCGCCGTACTGGTTGATGATGGCGACCAGGTCCTGGGGCACGCTGGACGAGCCGTGCATCACCAGCGTGGCGTCGCCCGCCTTGTCGCGGATCTTGGGGATCAGCTCGAGGGCCAGCTTCGGCTCTTCCTTGAATTTGTAGGCCCCGTGCGAGGTGCCGATGGCGATGGCCAGGGCATCGACGCCGGTCTGGGCCACGAATTCCTCGACCTCATCGGGGTCGGTGAGATGGATTGAAGCCGCTTTTGTATCGTCTTCGATCCCGCCGAGTGTGCCCAATTCGCCCTCGACGCTGACGCCGAGCGGGTGGGCGTATTCGACGACCTCGCGGGTGACCCTGATGTTGTCCTCGAACGAGCGGGCCGGATGGGCCCCGTTCGCGTCGGTCTGGCTGTAGTCGATGGACCCGTCGATCATCACCGAGGTGAACCCGAGGGCGATCGCCTCCTTGCAGGTCTCGAGGTCCGGGCCGTGATCGAGGTGGATCGCGATGGGCAGGTCGGGGTTGTCCTCGGCGGCGGCCTGCATCAGATGCTTCAGGTACACCATATTGCTGTACTGGAGTGCGCCGCGGCTGGCCTGGAGAATGATGGGAGCGTTCAACTCGGAGGCCCCCTGCATCAGCGCCTGGATCTGCTCCATGTTGTTGACGTTGTACGCCCCGACGCCGTACCCGGCTTTGCGGGCCTCGTCGAGAATCTGTTTCATCGGAACGAACGGCATGTGGACCCCTTTCTGTTTCTTTCGATTATTGCCGGTTGCACGGACTATTCATACGTGTGATATTCTTCCTGTCCGTGCCACAGGATGGACGGGGCCGGTATCCGCTCGTCGCCCGGCCCGTCGTGCAGGTGGTATGGGGGCGGGACGCGAAGCCCGCGGATGGGTATGAAGCTGAGTACGAAATCGGGAATCTCGCCCCAGTTGATGGTCAGCTCTATCTTCGGCAGGTATGGGAGTTGGGCCTTGGCCGTGCTGCTCAGCCAGGGGCGGTTCCCGTCGTCATACATCTTGAGATCGTCGAGGGTGATTTCGCCGTGGTCCTCACCCAGGTCGCCGAAGAATATGTTGCGCCGCTCGGCTTCCGCCGTCTGCCAGGTGACCTTTCGCGCCTGGTAGCTGGGGTAGAAGAACGAAATGCCGCCCTCGATCTCGACCTCTTTCATAATCCCGATGTGCCCCCGGT
>PUPC01000367.1 GCA_003553185.1 Planctomycetota bacterium
GGCTTCGGCGACCGCCGCAAGGCGATGATGGCCGATATCGGCATCCTCACCGGCGGCCAGCCCGTGCTCGAGGACCTCGGCATCGAACTGTCGAACGTCACGCTCGAACACCTCGGCCAGGCCAAGAAGGTGGTCGTCGACAAGGACACCACCACCATCATCGAAGGGGCCGGCAGCGACGAGGACATCACCGGCCGCATCTCGCAGCTCAAGACCGAGATCGACGCGAGCACCAGCGACTACGACCGCGAGAAGCTGGAAGAGCGGCTGGCCAAGCTGGCCGGCGGCGTCGCACAGGTCAACGTCGGAGCGGCGACCGAGGTCGAGATGACCGAGAAGAAGGCACGGGTCGAGGACGCACTCCACGCCACCCGGGCCGCCGTAGAAGAGGGCGTGCTGCCCGGCGGCGGCACCGCACTCATCCGAGCCGGACGAGCCCTCGACAAGGTCAAGGCCCCCGGCGACGAGAAGGTCGGCGTCGACCTGGTCCGGCGGGCGCTGTCCGCACCCTGCGCTCGCATCGCCCAGAACGCGGGCGTCAACGGCGCGATCGTCGTGCAGGAGATCACCGAGAGCGACGACGTGAACTTCGGCTACGACGCCCTGGCGGGCGAGTACTGCAACTTGGTCGAGGCCGGCGTGATCGACCCGACGAAGGTCGTCCGATGCGCCCTCCAGAACGCAGCCAGCATCGCCAGCCTCCTGCTGACAACCAACGCCATCGTCAGCGAGATACCGGAGGAGAAGCCCAAGGCCGGAGCAGGCGGAGGACCCGGCGGCGGAATGGGCGGCGGAATGGGCGGAATGTACTAACAGACGCACGGGAACCGGCGGGGCGGGCGAACGTCCGCCCCGTCACTCCCCCTCACTCACCTCGCCTCAAACTCCCTCACAGCACAACCCCACCCTCTCAACCGGCGCGCCCGGCGCACCAAGTGCATAGTAGAATATCGAAATCCGAAATACGAAACGCGAAATGCGTGATCGCACCCCCACCTGCCAGGGAGAGGGGCTCTGCGTTCATCTGCAGTCCCAATCGGCCCTCGCCCGCCGGGTAGTGGAAGAGTAGCCCTTCCTGCAAAAGAACTGCTGCCGGTCGCTGCTCCGGTTTTTACCAACTTGTTACACACAAGACCCCGTTCATGGTGTATGATTAGAGCGAAGGATGTGGACGACTCGCAGGAGTTTGAGATGAAAGACACGTCGGGCCGGACTCATTTGCAGGTCGCCGCTCCCCGGCCGTCGTCGGATGACGGCGGAGATGGCCCCGGCACGGCACGGGCTGGGCCGATCCAAAACTTTTCCAGAAAAAGTGAGAACTTTTCCTGACGGAAGGCGTCTAAATGGTATAGAGGCGTGAGCAATCCCGGCCCATTTCGAGGAGGAAGGACAATGTTCGGATCGAGAGGACGCATCGCAATCGTCGTCGTGGCCCTGTTCGGGCTGTTCGCCGCCAACGCATACGCCTGCCGGATCATCGAGCCGCGCCCGCCCGCGCCGGTACTCCAGACCCCGAAGGAGATTCTCACCCGCGAGCATTCGGCGCGGATCGAGGTCAAGGACCAGGTGGCGACGGTCACGGTGAACGCCACGTTCTACAACCCGAACCGGTTCCAGATGGAGGGCACCTACTGGTTCCCCCTGCCCGCCGAGGCGTCGGTCACCGAGTTCCACATGGAGATCAACGGCGAGAAGGTCGAGGGCGAGTTGCTCGACGCCGACCGGGCGAAGCGAATCTACGAGGACATCGTGCGGCGCCGGAAAGACCCCGCCCTGCTCGAATGGGTCGGCACCCAGATGCTCAAGTGCCGCATCTTCCCCATGGAGCCCACGGCCGAGACGAAGGTCGAGCTGTCGTACACCCACTTGCTGCGCGAGGACGCCGGGCTGGTCCGGCTCCACTACCCGCTCCGGTCGGCCCGGCCGAACGCCGGCACGGTCGACCAACTGGTGGTTACCGTGGACATCGAGGCCACCCAGCCGCTGAAGGCCGTTTACTGCCCCACACACGAGTTCGACGTCCGCCGCGACGACGACCATAAAGCTCACCTGTCATTCGAGGGCAGGAACGTCGATCCCAGCCGCGACATCGAGATCGTCTTCTCCCGCCACCCCGGCGAGATCGACCTGTCGATCCTCAGCCACAAGCCGCCCGCCGAGGACGGCTACTTCATGATGATGGTCACGCCCAAGGTCGAGCTCGACCCCGAGGACGTGGTCGAGAAGGACATCATCTTCGTGCTCGACATCTCGGGCAGTATGCGCATCAACAACCGGATGGCGCAGGCGAAGAAGGCCCTCGAATTCTGCATCGGCAGCTTGAACGAGGGCGACCGGTTCGGCATCATCACGTTCAGCAGCGGACTCGGCTACTTCCACCGGGATATCCTCGATGCCACGCCGGACAATGTCGCCGCCGCCCGCGAGTTCATCAACGGGCTGTCCGCCCGGGGCGGGACCGCGCTCAACGACGCGCTCATCGCCGGGCTCGAAATGGCCGAGGACGCCAGGAACGTGCCGATGATCGTGTTCCTGACCGACGGCCTGCCGACCGTCGGCGAGCGAAACATCGAAGCCATCCTCGGGAACGTGCGGGACGCGAACAAGAACAACGTGCGCATCTTCGTGTTCGGCGTCGGCCACGACGTGAACACCCGGCTGCTCGACCTCGTCGCCGAGCAGAACCAGGGGGCGCGCGAATACGCCCAGCCGGGCGAAAACGTCGAGGAGAAGGTCTCGGCCCTGTACACCAAGCTCGCCCGGCCCGTGCTCTCCGACGTGAACGTCGCGTTCAGCGGCGGCAACGTCGAACAGACCTACCCGAGGAACCTGCCCGACCTGTTCCACGGCAGCCAGCTCACCGTCCTCGGGCGGTTCCGGACACCCGGCAAGTACACCGCCACGCTGACCGGGACGGTGAGGGGCGAGGAACGGACGACCACCTACGAGATCGAGCTGAAGGATACCCGGGACGACGACTACCTGCCCCGCCTGTGGGCGCTGCGGAAAGTGGCGTTCCTGCTCGACGAAATCCGGCTGCACGGAGAGACCGAGGA
>PUPC01000183.1 GCA_003553185.1 Planctomycetota bacterium
TGACCATTGAAGGAATCGCCGTGACGGGTTTTAACAACGCCGTGCAGATCCATCACCGGGAACGCACCCACCGGGCCACCTTCGGCATCTTCCTGACCAAAGCCAATGACTGCGTGGTTCGTAACTGCCGCGCGTGGTTGAACGGCCGCGGCATCGGCATGAACCCCAGGGACACCGGCGGGGACAATATGATCGACGGCTGCACGGCCTGGGCCAACAAAAGCATCAACGCCGCCGGTGGCGGTGCGCTCACGTTGTTCGAGCCGACCCGGGACGAGATCCGTAATTCCACGGCCTTTCTGAACGGACGCCACGGGATTTTGCTCTACATTGGTGGGGAGAGCGGCCGCGTCTATAACTCGGTATCGTGGGGAAATTCCAACGACTTCCAGCTCAAGGCGGGCGAAGAAAACCTCGCCGAACGTTCGGTCGGAGCGGGGGCATGGGCTTCGGACTCGGTTTCGCGGAGTGCGGTTCATTCCCTCATTGGACATATCCGCGAGCTGGGACCGCGATATCGCGACAACATCCATCTGGCCGATCATCCCGACCTGGACATGGACGCCGAGTTCGCCGATCCGACCAATCACGATTACCGCCTCCAATCAACCTCCCGTTTCCGGGGGCAGGCCGGCGACGGCAGCGATCTCGGCCCCTATCCCTACGAACCCAACATCTTCTATCTTTCGGAAGACGGCGACGACAATGCCGACGGACTTTCCGTCCCGGCGGCCTGGGGCAGTCTCAGCCACGCCCTGGCACGGCTCTCTTCGGGGGATACTCTCTATATCGAGCCGGGCGAATACTCGGTCGAAGCGCCGGCCGCCATTTCCGGCAACGGCGACGACGCAGTGAGCGTGCGCGGACGCGGGCATGGAACGGTTTTCATCTCTGGTCCCGTGCGCGTCGAGGGCGCGTCGGTCAGCTTCGCCAGGCTGACCTTCCGCGACACGGTGGGTATTTCCGGTGCGGAGCGCGCCGAGATGGACAGTTGCCGGTTCCTGGGCGCACCTGTGGCGGTTGACGTGGATGACGTTGCAAAGCTTCGCGTGACGCACAGTCTCTTCAAAGGCTTTTCCCGGACGGGGATCAATCTTCAGCGCACCTCGGCTCTGTTGGCCCGGGGCAATTACTTCGATAACTCGGCCGCCCCGGCCCTGATGACCGACCTTGATGAGGCGATCCTTCACAGTGACGACAACGCTTATGCGGCGAGTGGACACGTGATCCACGCCGAAGGCCGTATGTATGGACTCAGAGAATTCCCCGGTGATCATGACCGTTATTCGATGGTGGCCCCTGCGACGTTTCCCGAAGACGGATCCGCGCGTTCGGCCGACGACGCCAACCTCGCCGTAGCCGGCCCCTACGGTACCGCGATCGGCCCATACAACCCTGCTGCGGACTTCGACCATGACGAGGTGCGGCTCGCCGGGCCGCGTGTGCATTCGACTACTGCGACCACGGCCAACATCGAATGGTGGACTTCTGCGCGTGTCGCCCTTTCCGTCGCCTGGGGCAGGAGCGCGGACCTGGGAGAAGGCGAGGAGATCACGGCGCACCTGGCTGGATCGTTCAGCCTCACCGGCCTCGAACCGAACACCGAGTATTTCTTCCGCCTCGGTATCGACGCGCCCTTTGAGGTTCTGGATTCGTTCCCCGGAGCGGACGTGTCTGAAAATGGCGTGACTGTTTCTTTCCGCACCGCGGCGGAGGATACAGAACCGGTCGTGTATTATGTCGCGCCGGACGGCGACAACAGCAAGAGCGGCCTGAGCCGGGAGGAGGCCTGGAGGACGGTCAACCATGCCGCCGACAGGGCGAGGCCCGGAGATACCGTCAAGATCGCGGGCGGGACATACCACGAGTCCGTGCGTGTCCGCACCACCGGCGACGTGGGCAAGCCCATCACGTTCACGTCGGTGCCCGGCGAAAAGGTGGTCTTCGACGGCTACGAGCGCACGCTGACGAACATCTTTTACGTGACCGACAAGGCGCATATCAACATTGACGGTCTCTACTTCACCGACATTGCCCGCGGCGGCGCGCTTCCCTGGCCCGGTGGGCGCAACGGGGCGATCGTCCTGTACCGCTCCAACGACATCAACATTACGAGGTGCTACCTCGACGGCAGCGGCGCCGGGCCGTATTCGCCCGGGTTGCTCCAGGCGCACCACTCTCCCGACGTGCTTGTGAAAAACTGCGTCATCTTTTCGTCCATGGGCGGCGGTATCGGTTTTGGCGCTTCGCCCAACATGCGCATCGAGAACAGCGTGTTCTTCCGCAATTTCATCAGCCACATCAGCGAGGTCATCAACACATCCGACCAGAAGTTCACCATCAAGAACAACATCTTTACCGACAATCTGCCCGGAAAGGCGGGGGGAAGCTTCTTGAACATCGGGCGCGTCGAATCGATGGTCGAAGACAATAATGTTTTCTATCTTCGCATGCCCATCGAAGAGCGGAACATGTGGATGCTCTACGACAAGGTCGCGTTTGAGCGCGCGGCCCGAGCGGAATCTTACGCTGTGGATTTCGACCCGGACGAGCCATACGCCGTGCAAGAACTGAGGCGATGGACCTATCCTGAGTACCGCGAAAGGTTCAACCCCGACAGCACATCGTTCGCCGCGGACCCGGCGTTCGAGGGGACGCTGGACATGGAGCGTGTCGATGACGACGGCAACCCCATCTATATCATCGACCAGTTCAGAGGACGGATCGGCCGTGACCCCGACCTCGAGCATGACTTCAACATCCTGTTCGCCACGAACCCCGAGGTTGTCGAGCGCGACATCGGCCTTCAGCGCGAGGCGTTCGAGGATTTCCACTTCGCCCGGTAGGACGGCTCAAAGGATAAGGCGGCGCCCACATGCGGGACGGGCGCCGCCTATATTCGTTGGATTCCGAGCCTCCCAGATCGTAAGTATTCAGTAAACCCCGTAGCATCCCCACCGTGCCCTGTGCCGGTGGAATGAAGATTCAGAGCTAAGAGGCGATCTTTCATACCTTAGCCGTTTCTCCGCCCCGCCCGGCCCCTCCGGCGCTTGCA
>PUPC01000302.1 GCA_003553185.1 Planctomycetota bacterium
GACCAGTGCCGGCGTCGGCTCCCGGTTGTCCGTGATGCACGATCGGTCTTGGCGGAGGCGTGTGGTCTTGCCAACAGAAACAACGAGCGTTTGATGGACCTGGCCACGGCGGCGGAGTTTCTCGAGACGATCTACCAGTATGGGGCAGAAGGCCGGCTGCAGCCTCCCGACTGGAAGGGACTGCGTAAATCGATGCAGGAGGCGTGGTGCCGCTCACGCTACACCGATGCCCCTGCGTATTCGGGCACGTGCCCACGACCACCTTTGGGCCACAGCGAACACGACGAAATCATGCGGCACCTCAACCAGTTGGCGGCGGAAGTGTAAGCACCGACGCCCCAGCCGGGAACCTTTGCTGGGCTGCGCCGCCTACCGAGATCGATGAGCACAGGAAAAGAACGACCCGGACCGCCGACATCCTGCCTGCTACATATTGACGGCTTCTGCTTGAGGGTCTGGGCCACAGACCGGGGCCTGTGCCGGATTCAGTTCGATGCGACCGACGGTCTGCATCCCGCCGATGGCGGGCAGCTCCGCCGTGCGGGTGATGACCCCCGGGCACATCTGGCCCGGGCCTGTAATCAGCTTCGCGAATACGTCGATGGGAAGCGAAGGCGGTTTGACGTCCCGATTGACCTCCCGCCGGCCACGCCCTTTCAACGGGCGGTCTGGCGTGCGTGCAGCGAGATCCCCTTCGGCGAGCGGCGTTCATATGGCGAACTGGCGGTTGCAGTCGGGCGGCCCCGTGCCGCCCGGGCTGTCGGGAACGCGCTCAATTCGAATCCGATCCCGGTCATCATCCCGTGCCATCGAGTGATCAGGGCCGACGGTTCGCTGGGCGGATTCGGCTCCGGTCAGAAGGTGAAGAAGAGATTGCTGCGGTTGGAACAGGCGATTGAACTGCGGGAGTTTTGAAGCCGTCGGTAACCCGGAGAAACCGCCCCGGCTCAGTCGTCCTCCGGCGGGACGAGCACAGTAGCGGCCTCCTCCAGGGTGCGTCCGGCCCGATAAAGCCGTATCAACTGCTCCAGGTTCTCGTTCATGCGACGGGCGGACTCGTAGCGAGTCGCCAGCCGTTCAACTGCCTGGACCAGGCCATTTGGCGGAACGCCCCGCCTGATGTGGCGGTAACACTCTGTCAGGAACTCTCGCTGGTCGCTGTACGACGGGGTGACCTCGGAAATAACTCTGTATATGCGCGTGATGTGCTCGGGCGACTCCCCCCGTTCGAGTTGTGAAGCGACCCATCGGATGGTATCTTCGAACCGTGCGCCGACCGCTCCTGCCCTGTCAAGACCATCAGCCAGTTGCACAAGCGGGAGGGGTGAACGGTAATGATCAGCGTTCCGCACTCCCGTAAGGAACAGCAGACGCTTGTTGCCTGCGCTCAACATAAGTTCCTGAGTCTCTTTGAACGTTTCGAGCACGTCGTTCAGTTTCGCCCCACGGATCAGGGCGTCGAGCGACTCTGCATAGAACTCGAACTGATTCTGGGCGGCCAGGCGCCGCTCCGGGTCGCTGATTTCTTTCGCCAGCTTTTGTGCCGGTTCGAGCTCAACAACATACGCTCGGCGTGCGTAGATACGTGTGAGGGTGCGGGCTGCCTCGGCCGGTACATCCGCTCTTCGGAGCTGCCTGTGCAGTTCGGTCACAGCTCTTCGCTCGGCGGCAGTCGTACCTTCGGCGCCGAGAGCCGCACTTGCCAGCAACAGACTGCAGAGAACAGCACCGACTGATCGCCAGGCCATATCGTGCCTCCAGAAGCGGGCTGCTACTTCCAGTTTTTACGCTTGCCTTTGCGTTTGCCCTGATTGGGCTTACGGCCGTGGTTCGCCTTCTTGCTCCGCCAATTCAGCTTGTCACGTCGGTCTTTGGCCACTGAGCCACCTCTTTGAATAATATGTGATGCACTCTTGAAGTCGTTCGCCGCTCCATGAAGCGTACAGGAAAAGGTGCTTCATGTCAAGCCGTCGGAAGAACAAAGATGGATTCCAGCCCGCGCGGTGTGCCGGGCCGGACCGGTTCGATTATCGCGATGTGGCGACCGGGGCCGCACCCTCCGGGCCGGATGGGAGCGCCGAGGATTTCTCCGCGGCGATGTAGATCGGGCGGGCCTGCTCCTGCCGATAAATGCGGTCGATATACTCTCCCAGGACCCCGAGCATAAGAAGCTGGACGCCGCCGATCAGAAAAATGGCGGAGGCGAGCAGTGCATAGCCAGACATCGGGGCGCCCTGCCATATTCTTGCGATCAGCAGTCCGGCGAAGATCAATACCGAGAACAGACAGGCGAACAGGCCGAGGACCACGCTGACCCTGAGCGGCAGCCCGGAGAATCCGAGCACGGCGTCCATGGCGAGCACGGTCATCTTGATCGGGGTGAACTTCGTCTCGCCGGCGTGCCGCTCGTCCCGATCGTAGCGTAGAGCCGTCTGTCGGAATCCGGTCCACGCGACGAGTCCGCGGACGAAGCGGTGGATTTCGCGACACCGGCGGACCTCGAGCACCACGCGGCGGTCCATCAGCCGGAAGTAGCCCGTGTCGACCGGTATGTTTACGCCGCTCAGGTGGCGGATGATCCTGTAGAACAGCCAGGCGCTGAACCGTTTCGTGAAGCGTTCGCCTTTGCGGCTTCGGCGCTGTGCATACACGATGTCGTTGCCCTCGCGCCACAGGTCGATCATCTCGGGGATCACCTCGGGCGGGTCCTGGAGGTCGGCATCGATGAGCACCACTGCATCGCCGTCGGCATGGTCAATCCCGGCGGTCAGGGCGGCCTCCGCCCCGAAGTTGCGGCTGAGGAAAATGTAGCGCACCCGCTCGTCGGCCTCCGCCAGTTCCCGGATAATCTCGCGCGACCGGTCGGCACTGCCGTCGTCGACGAACAGGCACTCGATGTCGTCGTCGATCGACTCGTCGACCTCGGTGAGTCGACGGTGAAGCTCGCGCAGGCAGGTCTCTTCGTTGTAAATGGGGACCACCACAGAGATGCGGGCCATCTATTCCCTCTCTTCCTCCGGTGCCCTCTTGGGGCGCAGGAACACCCATGTCCGCCATTCGACCCGCGACGGCATGAACTTCCGAACCGTCTCGAGCTTCTCCAGCCGGTCCATAAAATCGAGAGAGACATTCTCAAGCCGGTCTTTTCGGGCCAGCCAGACGAAGTCCTCACCGGCATCCAAGTGGTCCCGAACTCCCTCCCATCCGGTGGTTTCTCTCGTCCGCCCGGTATAGAACACGATGGACGGCACACTATGACCGGTTGTAAAAAGCTTCGCATCCGGCGGGGCGTACTCCGTCAGTTTCTCGGCGAGCGGCCGGGTGCTCGCGTGCCTGTCCATCGCGGGCATCGCAGAAAGAGAGAGCAACAGAATCAGCACGGTCATTCCGGCGGCGAGGGTGAACACGGCACGCTCGGTCCGAAGACGGCGCAGGTCGGCCACGACCATCCCGAACATAGTCAGCACCAGTACTCCCGCTCCGATGCAGTACCGGGCGACACGGGGCAGTTGGGCATAGAACGGGAACACGAAGAACGCTACACCCAGCACAATCGAAACGAATCCGAACAGGATGATTCCGAATTTCGCCAGCCGGCCGTCGTAGAACGACTCCCGTTTGCGGACCGCTTGATCCACGGCGAATGCGATCACGATCGCCAGGGCCGGAGTCGCCGGGAGCACATAGTGGGGAAGCTTGGTCGTCATGAGCGAGAACAATAGAAACGGCCCCGCCGCCCAAGCGACGAGGAAGGCGCGATGCCGCCTGGCCTCCTCCGCCGGCCACAACTTCTTGAACGCCAGGGGCAGGAATGCGATCCAGGGGAAGAAGGTGACCGGCAGGAGCGCTACGTGATAGAAAAACGGTCCGCTGTGGCTGTGAGCGGGTCCGGAGAACGCCCGAGCGATGACGTGCCTGCCCACTCCCTCCCTCATCATCTCGCCACCCGTCGCCAGGTCAGCCGGGATCATCCACGCCATATAGATGGCCCCGGCAGCCAGCAGCCCCGGGATCGCCCACGTTTCCAGGAACAGCTTGCCCCTTCGCTCCAGCAGAGACACTCCAACGAGGGCGACGATGAACACCGCCGGGACGACCGGCCCTTTGGCCAGCCCGCCGAGCCCCATCGCGACGTATATCAGGAAGTAGTTGCGCAATCGCCGGTCGCCCTGGTGCACCCTCCAGAACCCCAGGAAACACAGCACCAGGAAAAGCATCAAGGCACCATCGGCCATTGCCGCTCTACCGACAACGATGTACGAAAGGTTCGTCGCCATGATCAAGCCGGCGATCAGGCCGATTCGTCGGTTGAACATCTCCGCCCCAAGGGCGTACACGGCCGCGGCGGCAAGGATGGCCGACAGGGCCGAGCCAAGCCGGGCCGGTAGTTCGCCCACGCCGAACACGCGAAAGCCCGCGATCATCATCCAATACATCATCGGCGGCTTGTCAGGGAACAACTCGTCGTTGAAGTGAGGGACGATATAGTCCCCGCGTTCCATCATCTCCCGCGCCGTGCCCGCGTGCCAGGTTTCGTCGCTGTCAGTCAGCGAGGACCGCCCGAGCCCTGGCAGAAAAACCAGTACGGCGCAGATGATGACCGCCGCGACTGCCGCCTTACTTCGCATCAATGACTCCAACTTGTGGGTCTTCCCAAAAAGCAACCCAGACGAGTCTCATCGCCCAGAGGGTAAGCGCCGGGCCTATTTGCGGCCCGAGCTGTGAGATCCCATAGCCCGCCGTGGCGCCTATGACCAACAACAGGAACAACACGGGGCCGGCCCTGCCCAACCGAGCCAGATATCTGTCCACCTCGAGGTGGTCCGCCAATGCGATGCCCGCCAGCCCCATCATAAGCCCCAACGTCACGCCGGCAAGTACGTCGGCCGGATAGTGGCGCAGGCGGAACACACGCGACACGCCGATTACCCCGGCGAACATATAGAACAGGTATCCGAATTTCGGGAACCGGTGGGTCAAGATGACCGCCGCTGTGAATACCGCTGTCGTGTGCCCGGACGGATATGCCCCCCACCGGCCGCTGGGCCTGTCCCGCCCGATGACCAGCTTCAGAGCGTTCACCGAAACTCCGGCCAGTGTGAGGGCAACCAGCCCCTGTGCCGCCAGCTTCTTGTCGTTCAATACGACCAGCACGCCCACGAACAGTATCAACAGAGCCATCCCGCCGCCTGCATCACTCACCGAACGGATCAAAATTCGCATCCTGTCGAGCGGAAGACCCTCGACGTATTCGATCACGGCATGATCAAAACGCAGCGCGACCAGGGAACCAGCCAGACAGGCGGCGGCCACGATGAAAAACGGGAAGGGGTTTGGCCTGCGCTCAGGCACAACGTTCTCCTTGTCGGATCTCTCAGCCCGGTTACTCGTGATAGCGAGCATTCAAAGGTAAAGGGATAAAGGCGATTTGTCAAACACCATTGCCAAAAAAACGAACATGGCAGGGACCGATCCGCGCCTTGAGCGGGCATCTGTCGTACTCCGTGCCGATCCGGCGCCACTCTCAAGCCGGGCACTTGCAGGACGGGACACGGTCGGGTACACTTCCTGATAGGAGCCCCCGATCGGCAAGGGCCGATCCGGCGGTACCGATCAAACTGATTTCGATATCACAGGAGACGGGATGGGCGGATTTTTTGGAGTCATTTCGGACCAGGATTGCGTCAGCGATCTGTTTTATGGGACCGACTATCATTCTCACCTGGGTACGATGCGAGGCGGTCTGGCCGTTAAAGATGATGACGGCATGACCCGGATCATTCACGACATCACCAACGCCCAGTTCCGATCAAAATTCGAGGGGGAACTGCCCCGAATGGCCGGCTCCCGCGGCATCGGGGTGATAAGCGACTACGAGGACCAACCGCTTCTTATCGGCTCACATCTCGGCCCGTATGCCATCGTCACCGTCGGCGCGATCCGAAACGCCGACGAACTTGTCGCCCGAGCATTCGCCAAAAGTCGGACGCACTTCTCCGAGATGAGCGGCACCGAGATCAATCCGACCGAACTGGTCGCATCGCTCATCGACCGGGAGAGTTCGTTCGTCGAGGGGATCGCGGCTGCACAGGAAGCCATTGAGGGGTCGTGCTCCCTGCTGCTGCTCACCGAGGACGGCATCTATGCGGCTCGTGACAAGCTCGGTCGTACGCCGGTGGTCACCGGAAAAAAAGACGGCTCCTGCGCGGTCACGCTCGAGACCACCGCTTTCGCCAACCTCGACTACAAGATCAATCGGTGGCTCGGTCCCGGCGAGATCGTGCGCATCACCGAAGACGGCGTTGAATCGCTCCGCCCACCCGGCGACCGCATGCAAATCTGCGCCTTTCTTTGGGTCTACTATGGGTTCCCCGCCTCGAGTTACGAGAGGATCAATGTCGAGGTGGTTCGGAATCAGTGCGGGGCGGCACTCGCCAGGGCGGACGACGTGACCGCCGACCTGGTCGCCGGCATCCCCGACTCGGGGACGGCCCATGCCCTGGGGTATGCCAACGAGGCCAACCTGCCCTTCCGCAGGCCGTTCGTCAAGTACACGCCGACGTGGCCGCGCAGTTTCCTGCCGCACGACCAGCGCATCCGCGAGTTGGTGGCGCGGATGAAGCTCATCCCCGTGGAAGACCTGATCGCCGGGAAGCGCCTGTTGTTCTGCGAGGATTCCATCGTCCGGGGTACGCAATTAGGCGACACGTTCCAGCGGCTGTACGGGGCGGAAGCGAAAGAAATCCACATGCGGGTGGCGTGCCCGCCGCTTCTCCACGCCTGCAAGTTTCTCAACTTCTCACGCTCGCGGTCCGAACTCGAGCTGGCCACCCGCCGAGCCATCCAACTGATCGAGGGCTATGGCCGAAATGTCCCGCCGGAATACGCTGATCCCGACTCTGACCGACATGCCGAGATGGTCGAGAAAATCAGGGAACGGCTGGACGCCACCACGCTCAGATATCAGCGGCTGCCGGACCTGATCGAAGCGATCGGCCTGCCGAAAAACAAGCTCTGTACCTATTGTTGGGAGGGCGACGGCGACTCTGCCCCCTGATCGGGAAAGGGGCGATCCGTCCGTGTCCGCCTCACTCGCGCTTGAAATAATCGGCCACGTCTCGGATGATCTCCTCCAGATCGCGCGTGACCTCAAAACCGACGGCCTCCTTGATCGCTGATATGTCGGGCTGGCGGGCGCGCATGTCCTCGAACCCCTTCTCGTATGCTTTTTCGTAGGGGATGTGGACGATATCGGACGGACTGCCGGTGACGGCTTTGACTGTCTCGGCGAGCTGGTTGATCGTGACTTCGTGGTCGCTGCCGATGTTGAAGATTCGGCCCTCGGCCTTCGGTTCGAGGACCAGTCGGTAGATTGCGTTGACCACGTCGCTGACATGACAGAAACAGCGTGTCTGCTCGCCGTCGCCATAAACGGTTATCGGATCGCCGGCCAGAGCTTGTTCGACGAGCCGGGGGACGACCATGCCGTACTGCCCGGTCTGGCGCGGCCCCACGGTGTTGAAGAACCGGCCGATCACGAGCGGGAGTCCTCTTTTCCGGCGGTAGGCCAGAGCGAGAATCTCGTCGATGGCCTTGGAACATGCGTAGCACCATCGGCTGTTCATCGTCGGGCCAAGGACCATATCCGTATCCTCCCGGAACGGCATGGCGCTGCTCTTTCCGTACACCTCGGAGGTCGAAGCGAGGAACATCCGGACACCGTACCGCGACGCCGCCTTCAGAGCGGTCTCCGTCGCCAGAATATTCGTCTCGATGGTATGGACCGGGTCCTCGACGATCAGACGAACGCCGACGGCTGCGGCCAGATGGTAGAGCACGTCCGCGTCCCGGACCAGGTGATCAAGGACGGTTTCGTTGGCCGCATCCTCGATGACCAGTTTGAAGTTGGGGTTCGACCGCAGGTGCTCAATATTTTTCAGTGCACCGGTCGACAGATCATCGATGGCGGTCACTCGGACGCCGTCTGCAAGCAACAACTCGGCCAGGTGGGAGGCGATGAATCCCGCGCCCCCGGTAATTACGATGTGCATTGGATAAAGTCTCCCTTTTCTTGTCAGCCGCTAACCAGGCCGGCGGCTTGATCGGCCGTGCAAGCCGGCCCTTTATTCGAGCGAGGGGATAATGAGTTCCAGCGCCTCGATCTCTCGCTCGCGGGCGCGCGGGCTGTGCATTGGATCGACGTTGCCCGTTGCCGGGTAAATGTCGAGCGGCTCCAGGGTGAACGGGTCAAGCGTCTGCACCATCAGGCCGCCGAGGCGAGCGTTCGGATAGTGCAGGTATGTCGCATTTTGAGATTTCCGATATCCCTCGAGGCAAGGGGCATGCCCGGTCAGTTGATAGATTTTGAGGCATGCGGCGCAGTGTTCCCGGACGTTCCACCAGGGCGCGGTGGCCCTGTTCTCGGCTGCACCGCCCCCCGAGGTGTCGGGAACGCCCTGTTTTGTTTTCAGGTCAATATTCTTGAACATGACTCCTTTCGGGCTGAAGCCGTGTTCGTTCACCAGGTCGAGCATGCGGGTGACCGCTTCGAGTATTTCGCCCCGCGACCATTTCCAACGGTCATCGTCGTTCTCGGGCAGGAAGTCGCACAGTTCGGCAAAGAAACCGCACGCTTCGGCCGTATGCCCGGGGTCACATATCTGCTGGCCCTTTTCATCGATCCACGGCTCGCCGTCCGGGCCGTTCTTCTCCCAGAAGTCGCCCGTTCCCGGATCGTAGTGGTTGCTGAGCACATAATCGACCATCTGTCGCGCGTCGCTGACCAACTGGTCCTTCAGTTCGGGATAGCGTCCCCTCCCCTGCTGCTCCAGGCAGGCGATCCCTTTCAGGATACCCACCAGCGCCCCGACGGTCACCATGGGCGTGCCCTGGGAACGGTGGCCGGTCTTTTTCGTGCCGGGATAGTTCCCGGTCCTTGCCGCCTCCACACATTTCTCGCGGAGGGCGTCGCCGATCTCTATCGCCCGGGCATTGTCGCGCAGCAGGCCGTACTGATACATCGCTGTGAGACAGAAAACGTCGCTGGCGGTGGCTTCTCCCGGCCCGGCAGCGGCATTGCCGGGCTCATCGGTCGGCCGGTTGGTCCTGATATCGGCCATCATAGGCAAGCTGCCGCCGCAGGCCTCGTATCTGTCGACGAGCGACCGGTAGATATGGTCGCAGTAGGCGTCGTACTCGGCCTTCATATTGACGGTCCGTTCACCCCCTGCTGCGAGCGGGATCGCCCGTTCTTCATCGGCGATTCGGCCCTTCATCAGGAAATAGGCCCAGATGCCGAGCCCGCGTCCGTCACCCCACGTCCACGCACGCTGCTCGTTATCCGGGCGCATCTCGCCGGTAATCGTGTTGTAATTCGCGCAGAGGCCGGGTATCCGCAGGCCCGGATGTGCGGCTTCCCAATCGTACTTGAGCTTGAGAAAGGTGTTGAGCACTCGCTGCTGATAGTCCTCGCTGAACTCGATCAGCCGTCGGGCTGTCTCGCCGGTCAATCGTGGCTCTTCGAGCAGGTAAACCTCGTCCTCGGCCAGCGGCACCCTGCCGGGCGTTTCTGCGTTGCTCATTTGTCCCTCCGTCCGTTGGAAGTCAACTGGTAAAATTCGCCTTCGGAATCACTAACGGCGCCCGAGAGCTTCCGATAACCAGAGTGATCGACCGAACGACACCGCCGGTTCCGCCACGGCAGCGAGGCATCGCTATGTCCCCGACACCCTTTATCCTGGTTTTCTGCAAGCGGCATCGTTATTGCTTCATCTACTCCAGAGGCAATGAAAAGGCCGCCATCTCCACGATGATCGAATACGCTATGGACGATCGGTACAACTTCGGATGGTCCGAACTGCGATCTATCACCGCACACATGCAAGAGGCGGGGGCCATATCGGACGACTGACCGCCCCGCAGCTCAACCGGGCCTGATCCTTCCAATCCCACCCTCTATGCTTCAGAGCGGCCGTATTCCCGAGCCAGCTCGACCACTCGCCTGTAATCGTCGAACCCGACGGAATCGGGGACAGAGTGGTCGGAGTGGAATATGTACCCGCCGTTTTCTTTCAGAATCGGCAGTTTGGTGCGAATCTCGTTTTCGATGGCCTTGGGGTCTGACATCAACCGAGTGTCGATACCGCCCTCGATAACGAGGCGGTCACCGAACCTCCGTTTGACCTCGACCGGGTCCATCCCCGCCTTGATCTCGAACGGGTTCAGCCCGTCGATCCCTGCATCCAGCAAGTCGGGGAGGAGGTCGGTCACGTTGCCGCACGAGTGCAGCATGACCACCACGCCCTTCTCGTGCGCCCAGTCGCAGGCGTACTTGTGGACGGGCTTCAGCACATCGCGATAGGTCTGCGGCGAGAAGAACAGACCGTTCCGATAGCCCAGATCGTCGGGCCATCGCAGGCAATCAAACCGGTAGCCCCGGTCCCACACCCGGTCGAACAACTCGAGTTGGACTGTGCACATGTGCTGAAAAATATCGGCACACCAGTCGGGGTCGGTCGCCATTGCCATGAGCAGGCGCTCGGTGCCGACAAACCAACTGGCGGCGACATCGTACCCGAACCAGCCGTAGGCGGTTATCCAAGCCCCTTCTTCCTGCCAGCGGGAATAGTTCTTCTCCAGCGTTTCCCAGTCGATACGATCTTCGTCGGGTCGAATCCTCTCCTTTGCCGCCTGCCAGGCGTCGCGATCGGTAACGGTAAAATCAAGGAACTCGGGGACGCCGCCCGCGTGCCTCCAGTTCTTCAGGGTGACGCCCCAACTGGTGGTTCGCACGACATACTCATCGGTCTCTTCCAGAACCTTCGCTTCGTATCGCGGGCTGTTATCGGCGCCGATGCCCCGTACCACGTCGAGCTGGAAGTATTCGGCCGGGCTCACGTCGTCGGGCAGGCCCTCCGTCCGCCATCGCTCGACGGTGCTGTCCCAGGGTGCTTCCTGCATCGGTACGCGGTCAGGCGAAGTGTGAGCGAACGTCCTCCTGAACCTCTCGCGTGAGGTCATCCGCGCCTTCTCCTGATAAGAGCGAATGGAGGGCGCCCGGGGCGCCCCCCAATACGCCGCTTTCGCTCTAGTAGTTTTCGCACCAGAGCTCGAAGTAGGACTGATCGTGGAGGCAGACCGGACAGACCTTCGGGGCCTCTTCCCTGTCTTCCATCACGTTACCGCAGTTGTCGCACTTCCAGGCCACCTTCTCCGGCTTCTTGAACACCATGCCGTTCTTCACGTTCTCCAGGAGCTTCCGGTAACGGCTCTCGTGGTACGCCTCGACCTTTGCCACCTGGCTGAAGGTATTGGCGACTTCCTTGAAGCCCTCTTCCTTCGCGATATCGGCGGCGTCGGGGTAGAGCGTGCCCCATTCCAACTTCTCGCCCTCTGCGGCGGCGAGCAGGTTCTCGGCGGTTGTGCCGATAACCCCGGCCGGATAGGCGGCCGTTATTTCGACCTCGCCGCCCTGCAGGTGATTGAAGAACAGTTCAGCGTGCTCTTTTTCGTTTCGGGCGGTCTCCTCGAAGATATCGGCGATCTGGCGGAAACCCTCTTTCCGTGCGGCCGATGCGAAAAAGGTATACCGCGTTCTCGCCTGCGATTCGCCGGCGAACGCCGCCAGCAGTACATGTTCCGTCTTGCTTCCCTTCAACTCCATAAAAACAACCTCCTTCTATCCTCCCCGGTAAAGAAACTGTTTGGTGCATAATGCAATATCCGCAGGGTCGACATCGGCCCGGGCCGCCCCGCTCTGGATGGCCGCCTCGGCAATGGCTTCTGCCACCGCAGGCGGCACGCGCAAATCCATTGCGCTGGGTACGAAATACTCGCGACGGAGTTCATCGTCCGCCACCAGGCCCGCGATCGCCTCTGCCGCGGCGAGCTTCATCGGATCGTCGATCGCCCTGGCCTTCACGTCAAGGGCTCCCCGGAATATCCCGGGAAATCCGAGGCAATTGTTGACCTGATTGGGGAAATCCGATCGGCCTGTCGCCACGGCCGCCGCGCCCGCCTCGTATGCCTGGATCGGCATGATCTCCGGGACGGGGTTCGCCATCGCGAAAATGATCGGGTTGGGCGCCATCGCCCGGACCATATCGGGGGTGACCGCTCCGGCCACCGACAGGCCGATGAACACATCACGCCCCCGCAACGCCTCGGCCAGCCCGCCGCTCACCCGGTTGCGGTTGGTTGTCCGGGCGATCTCTTCCTTGGCCGGGTTCATATTCTGGTCGCGACCATCGTAGATGGCCCCCGTCCGGTCGCACAGGATCACGTCCTCGACCCCGGCGGTGAGGAGCAGTTTGCTGACGGCGATGCCGGCCGCGCCGGCACCGTTGAATGTAACAGTCAGTTCGTCCAGCGATTTGCCCGCCAGCCGGGCGGCGTTGAGCAGTGCGGCGAGGGTGATGACCGCAGTCCCGTGCTGGTCGTCGTGGAACACGAAGATGTCGAGCCGTCGTTGGAGCTCCCGCTCGATCTCGAAGCAGCGCGGCGCGGATATGTCCTCCAGATTGATGCCGCCGAACGTCGGGGCGATGGCGGTAACGATATCCACGATCTCGCCCGGATCATCGGCGGCGATGCAGACTGGCACGGCGTCGCAGCCGCCGAACGTCTTGAAAAGCACGCTCTTGCCCAGCATCACCGGCAGAGCGGCCCCGGCTCCGATGTCCCCCATCCCCAGCACGGCCGAGCCGTCGGTGACGACTGCCACCATGTTGGTTCGGCAGGTCAATTCGTCGGCGCGTTCGGGCGATTCTGAGATCGCCGTCACAATCTCGCCCGCGCCGTTGAACAGGTCACTCACCCGCGCCGGATCGCGTGGGTCGAGCTTCGGTCTCGTCTCGAGCGCCCCGGCCAGGCGGCGGTGAAAACGCCGCGCCTGCTCGGTCCCCGGCCCCGTCGACAGCCAGTCCTCGCACTCGTCGAACGGGTCCAGTTGCCCGGTCTCCAAATATGATCGCAACCGACAGGCAATCTGCTCGCCGGTCACCTCGGTCCGAGCAAGCCCCGCCTCGACCGCCTCGTCAGCCACCGCCTGTGCCACCTGCGGGGCGACGGCAAATGAAAAAGCTTCCTCTTCGAAGGCCCGCGCCGCTGCGTCGATCAGCCGGGGGGGCACATCCGCCAACCGAAGATCAAGAGCGGCGCGGAACAGCCCCGGGAACACGGACAAATCGGCCAGTTCGCTGTCCGCTCCGTTCGGCGGCGGGAAAACCGGAATGCCCGACTCAGCCAACTCGTTTTGAATGCGTTCGGCCTCCCCCGAGCCCAGCCCCGCCAGCCAATACGCGCCGTAGGTCGGGACCAACGCCCGAAGCGTCTCGGCGATGTCCCGCTCGCTGTCCACTATCAGCGGGACGCCGTCCACCCCGGCCAGCACCTTGAGAGCGAACGCGTATGATTCCAGCACCGGCAGCTTTTCAGGCTGCGACCCGACGAGAGCGACGGCATTCCACCGCCAGGTGTACGCGAAGGACCGCTCGGGGTCCTCGGCGATTTGGCGGCATGGCTCGGCCACGCCGGGGGTATAGACCACGCTCAGCGCGAAGTTGTCCCGCACCGGTATCTTCGGCCGCACGCCGATCAGACCGCCGAGCCGCTTTCGAATGTTGATCGCCTGCAATTGAACATCCTGCGTCATGGGTTCTCCTGTCTGTTCCGAGAGCACTATCTTAGTGCTGATCCCGCTTCTGTCAATTCATTGACTTGTTGGACGACGAAAGCTAGAATCTGGCCAGTTACAGGAGGAAA
>PUPC01000009.1 GCA_003553185.1 Planctomycetota bacterium
CGAGACGCTCCATTTCACGGCGCCCGACGAGGTCCTGCACCGGGCGATGGGCGCCCTCGTCGGTGACCTGAACACGGCGGGCGACGGCGACTCCTACGAACTGATGGTCGCAAACGCCTTGTGGGGCCAGTCCGGCTACGAGTTCCTCGACGCCTTCACCGAGATAGTCGAGAAAAGCTACGGGGCCGGACTCGAACGGGTCGACTTCCAGCGCCAGACCGAGGCCGCACGCCAGACCATCAACCGGTGGGTCGAGGAAAAGACCAATGAGCGGATCGAAGACCTGCTCCGGCCCGGCATCCTCAACCCGGACACCCGCCTCGTCCTCACCAACGCCATCTACTTCAAGGCCGACTGGAAACCCACACGCCGGTTCCGCGTACGTGCCACGGAGGACAAGCCGTTCACCCTGGCCGACGGCGAGAAGATCGACGTGCCCATGATGTACCAGAAAAAGTTCTTCCAGTACGGCGAGAACGACGACTGCCAGATTATCGAGCTGCCCTACGAGGGCGACCGGCTGTCGATGCTCGTCCTCCTGCCCCGGGAGGTCGGCGACCTGCCCGCCCTCGAGGCGAAACTCAGCCCCGAGTCGCTGGAGGACTGGACCGGCGGCATGCGAAGACGCCAGGTGCGGCTCTACCTGCCCCGGTTCACCATGACCAGCCAGTTCAGCTTGAGCCGAACGCTCGCCGCGATGGGCATGAGCGATGCGTTTGTCCCGGGCCGGGCCGACTTCTCCGGCATGGACGGCACCCGCGATCTCTTCATCCAGTCCGTCGTCCACAAGGCGTTCGTCGAGGTAAACGAGGAGGGCACCGAGGCCGCCGCCGTCACTGGGGGCGCCTGGACCATCTTAAGTGCCGGCGATCCACCGCCCCCGGCCGTGTTCCGGGCCGACCACCCGTTCCTGTTCCTCATTCGAGACAACGAGACCGACAGCATCCTGTTCATCGGTCGCGTCGCGAACCCGAAAGCGGAATAACCCGCATGATTGCGAGGACAGTCCAATGAAAATCGTCGCGAAGGCCGCCCCCGTCCTGCTCGTCGCCATCTTCGCCGCATGTCCCGCCCTGGCCGAGGAGCCGGCCGCGCCCGACCCCCAGGCCGAGGTGGTGCGCGGAAACAACCAGTTCGCCTGGGACCTCTACGCGAAACTGCGTGAGGCCGAGGGCAACCTGTTCTTCTCGCCCTACAGCATATCGACCGCGTTGGCGATGACCTACGCCGGCGCACGCGGCGAGACCGCCGAGCAGATGGCCGAGACGCTCCATTTCACGCTCCCGAACGAGGACCTGCACCGGGCGATGGGCGCCCTCGTCGATGCCCTGAACAGGGCGGGCGAGGAGGGCGACTTCGAGCTCGCCGTCGCCAACGCCTTGTGGGGCCAATCCGGCTACGAGTTCCTCGACGCCTTCACCGAGATGGTGGAGGAGAGTTACGGGGCCGGACTCGAACGGGTTGACTTCCAACGCGAGACAGAGGCCGCACGCCAGACCATCAACCAGTGGGTCGAGGACAAGACCAACGAGCGGATCGAAGACCTGCTGAAGCCCGGCATCCTCAACCCGGACACCGCACTCGTCCTCACCAACGCCATCTACTTCAAGGGCGACTGGGCCAGTCAGTTCGACGAGAACGCCACGGCGGACAAGCCGTTCACCCTCGCCGACGGCGACAAGATCGACGTGCCCATGATGTACCAGAAGGACGAGTTCAAGTACGGTGAGAACGACGACTGCAAGATCATCGAACTGCCCTACGAGGGCGACCGCCTGTCGATGCTCGTCCTCCTGCCGGAGAAAGCGGACGGGATCAACGACCTGGAGGAAAAGCTCAGCCCCGACGCCATCGCACGGTGGACCGAAGGGATGCGCAAGCAGGAGGTCCACGTGTACCTGCCCCGCTTCGAGATCACCGCCGAGTTCAGCTTGAAAGACGTGCTGGTCGCAATGGGGATGCGGGATGCGTTCAGCGGCGATGCCGACTTCTCCGGGATGACCGGCCGGCGCGACCTCTTTATCTCGGCCGTCGAGCACAAGGCGTTCGTCGAGGTGACCGAGGAAGGCACCGAGGCCGCCGCAGCGACCGGCGTGGTGATGCAGCGGCTCGCAGCGATCATTACCGAGTTCCGGGCCGACCACCCGTTCCTGTTCCTCATCCGCGACAACGAGACCGACAGCATCCTGTTCATCGGGCGCGTCGCGAACCCGAAAGCGGAATAACCGCAGGGCGAACCGCTACCGACGCCCACACCTCCTCGTTCGACGCCCGGTTTTCCCCTCCAATCCGGGAAATCCCGCGAAATAAAACTGGACGCCGCCGGGGTGCGCCCGGATAATGGATAGCGACGCGTTCCTTCGTCCGGTCCCATCCAGGAGTTCCAAAATGCGAAAAGCCCACCTCTGTTTCGTCCCCCTCCTTGTCGCATCCATTCTCGTCGGCTGCCGGTCCGCCCCCGAGGCCAAGGACTACGACGCCCCCCTGCCACCGGGCGCACCGGCCCTGCGGAGGATCACCGACCCCAACGAAATCCCCGACTTCCGGGAGGCGTTCCGCAACACCGACGGGCTGCGGGAGGCCGCCAAGAACAGCTTGAACTTCCTGAGCAAACCGTCCAGCTACGGACGGTTCCCCGACGGGCCGATCAGCCATGCCGACGTGGTCGCCGGCCTGCAAGAGCTCATCAAGATGCTCGACGCCAACCTCCCGCCCTCGCTGATGAACGCCTATATGCGCGAGCGGTTCGACGTGTACATGTCGGTCGGATGGAACGGGAAGGGGACCGTCCTGTTCACCGGCTACTACACCCCCATCTTCGAGGCGTCCCCCGAAGAGACCTCCGTCTTCCGCTACCCGCTGTATAAAGCTCCGCCCGACCTCGAGAAGCTGCCCGACGGCGACCCCGCCGAGCCGATGCCCGACCGCCGCACCATCGAGGAGCAGGGCCTGTACGAGGGCAACGAGCTGGTCTGGCTGTCCGACCCGTTCGAGGCCTACGTCACCCACGTGCAGGGCTCGGCACGGCTCCGCATGCCCGACGGCGAGGAG
>PUPC01000269.1 GCA_003553185.1 Planctomycetota bacterium
CCCGCTCGAACGTCTGCTCCTCGATGACGCGCAGCAGTTTGACCTGGACCGACCGGCTGATCTCGCCGATCTCGTCGAGGAATATCGTGCCCCCGTCGGCCGCCTCGAACCGGCCGATCTTATCGCGGACAGCCCCGGTGAACGCGCCCTCGACGTGGCCGAACAGCTCGCTCTCCAGGAGCGTCTCCACCAGCGCGGCACAGTTGACCTGTACGAACGGATGCCGCGCCCGCCGGCTGTGGAAATGGATGGCCCGGGCGACCAGTTCTTTGCCCGTGCCGCTCTCGCCCTCGATGGTCACGGTGGCGTCGGTATCGGCGATCTGGTCGATGAGGGCAAACACCTCCTGCATCCGGTGGTTCTTGCCGATGATGTTGTGGAACTCGTACCGCTCCTCCAGCTCCTCTCGGAGGTCGTGCAGTTCCGAGACGTCCTGCAACATGACCGCAACGCGGGCGACCTCTCCGGCGCTGTCGAACAGAGGGACCGCCCGCAGGTTCAACACCTTCTTGCGCCCGTCGGGGAACCGCACGGTTCGGTCTCCCGGCGTGCTCGGCCTGCCGGTCTCGAAGACGGCCCGGACGGTGCATGGCCGGCGCTCTGAGATGGCGCACTCGACGCCCGAATCGGCGCCGGTGAACATCCGGTGGCAGGTCTGCCCGATCGCCTCGTCGGCATAGACCCCGGTGATCCGTTCGGCGGCCTCGTTGAACAGCGAGATGCGGCGGTCCCGCCCCACGATGAAAATCCCGTCGCTCAGGTGATCGAGCAGCGGGGCCATCCGGGCGCCGTCGAGCACATCTCGTTCTGGAGAAGCCATCGATTCCGCTCAGTGAAAGGAGACTTGAATGGCCTGGTACGGGCACGCAGGGACACACTGCTGGCAGGCGATGCATTTCTCGGAATCCAGGGCGACGGTGCGGTCCCGTTCCTCGACGAACAACGCCCCGGTCGGGCACTGGCCCACACAGGCGCCGCAATGGGTGCAGGTGTCGGCGTCGATGCGGATGTCCTGCTGCAGCGGCTCGATCTCGACCCCGTGCCCTTCGAGGAACTCCAGGGCGTCCCGGACCACGCCGTTATCGCCGGTGAGCCCCAGGACCATCATCCCGCCTCGGTTTTCCTCGATCTCGGCCCGGAGTACGCTGAACTGGACGTCGTACCGCCGGGCCAACCGGCAGATCAGCGGGTCCTCGACCACGTTTTCGGGGAAATGCAGTACAATCCGGTGAGAATACATAATCAAGCTCCTTCGTCCACTTCGATCGCGCCCCACGCCCCCAGCGCCTTGCCGCAGGCGACGAGCAGGCCCTCGATGATGCCCCGATCCTTCTCGATGTCCACGGCCCGCTGGATGTCGCCCTCCGAGCGGATGCTGTTCCCGATGGCGGTGGCCGCCGCGTCGGCCAGGGCCGTATCACGCGCGACCGCCACCACGGCGTCGGCCCGGCCGAAGCTCGTGCTGTGGCCGACCGTACCCGACGACGTGCACACGCCCGCCTCGGTCAACCCGGCGGGCCGGAACCTGAGCCGGCCGGTGAACGGCGAGTTCTGCCCGGCGAACAGGCCGAAGACGGGCGGCTCCGTCGTCCGGTAAAAAATGTCGCCGCCGTTCTCCACGATCACCTGCGCCGAATGTTGCAGCAGCGCCCGGCCCACCAGCTCGGACACCGTTCCCGCCACCGCCGCCATCGGGCCGACGCCATACGTCGCGGCGGCAGCGCACATCCGGCGCACCGGGTCCGGGGCACCGGGCCGGGCCTCCAGCGGCTCCCAGGTCCTGATGAACTCGTCATTCGCCGCCGCGTACATCTCGATGTCGCGCCGGGTCCGCCGTACGGCCGCCTCCGCCTCGACCGATAAATCTCGGTCGGCAAAAATCTGGAGGTCGGACTCACCAACGGCCACGCGAAATTCGCTCAGCCCGCGCCCGGCCGCCCACGCCCGGTAGAAGCGGTCGTCGCCCGGCCCGGGCCCCATTTCCCTCGCGGCATCCTGGTCATTCTGCATGCCCGCATTATAGCGCCCCGGGCTTTTCGGGCAAGACGCTGGCCCGCTGAGGCGAGTTCCGGATATCCCGCCGTGTGTATGTGGCGCTTCCCCCTCCGGTTGGCCGAAGATGGCGACGCCCGGCCATCACACAGAGCGGGATCGCGAATCCATTTGGCTCGGCCGGGCACCCTCGAAGCCCCATATCGGGCGCCGTGGTCATCCGCTCTCTCAATCGCAACCATCGGCTGCAGAACGGCTTGCCGCCGGCCAACTTCTGTTTCCGAGTCGAACCATCGATAAAACGCTTGCATGTTTTCGTAAATTCGATATGGTGATGCAAAGCCCGCGGATGGTCCGGGGCAGAAGTATCCAACCAGGAAGCTATTGGATTATGTCGGCAACCGGAAACCGGTACAACGAAAGGACGGAAAACGATGCCTGATGTACGCAGACTGAAGAACTATGTGAACGGCGAGTGGCGGGACCCCGACTGCAGGGGCTATCTGCCGGTCGAGAACCCCAGCACGGGCGAGGTCCTGGCCGAGGTGCCGCTGTCGACGACCGAGGAGGTCAACGACGCGATCGACGCCGCGGCCGCCGCCTTCCCCGACTGGGCGGGCACCCCCGTCGCCCGGCGGTCCAAGCCGATGTTCGAACTCACCCAGATTTTCAAGGACCGCGAGGAAGAGGCCTCCCGCGTGCTCGTCGCCGAGATGGGCAAGTCGCTGCCCGACGCCCGGGCCGAGATCAAGCGGATCGTCGAGAACTGCGAGTCGGCCTGCGGAATGCCCATCCTCCAGCAGGGCGACAAGCTGATTGGCGCCTCCTACGGGATCGACGGCGAGGTCATCAAGCTCCCCATCGGCCCGTTCGCCATGATCGCACCGTTCAACTTCCCGGGGATGGTCCCCTTCTGGTTCCTCCCATACGCACTGGCGACCGGAAACACCTACCTGGTCAAAGCGTCGAAGCAGGTGCCGATGACCATGCAGCTCATCGCCGAGTGGATCGACGAGGCGGGCTTCCCGCCGGGCGTGTTCAACCTGCTGAACG
>PUPC01000285.1 GCA_003553185.1 Planctomycetota bacterium
ACGAAATCTCAATGCCGCGCCAGGTCGAGGCGCTGATCCGCGCCGGCGAGACGGTTTTGGCGGCGGGACCGGAAAACTATCGAACAGCGCCCGACACTCGGGGCTTCATTCTCCGCCTTGCCAAGGACGGCCAACTTCTGCAAGAACTCGAGATCGAAAGCCCGCCGGTGTACGAAGGGATGGCGGTGGCCGAGGGACGGCTTTACATCGTCACGCAAGACGGCGTCGTACGTTGCTTCGCGGCTCAGTAAGGGTTTGCCCATCAATATATGAGACGAACGAGAAATAAGGAGGCAAGAATGCGACATTGGTTGAAGCGGCTAGGTGTATGGAGCGGTCTGGCTATCCTATTCGTTCTCTTCGCGGCAGGTGTCGGCACGGCTGACGTCGCTGAGCTGCTCGAACGTTCGGACATACGCGGCGGTTTTGCCGTGCATGTGGGCACGACCGACGGCCGCATCGAGAAGGAGCTGCGCGGGGATGGCCGCTTCCTGGTGCACGGCCTGGCGGACGATGCCGACGCGGTGGCCGCCGCCCGCCAGCGGTTGGGCGAGACGGGATTTTACGGTCAGGTCTCGGTCGAGTGGCAGAACGATCTCAAACAACTGCCGTATGCCGACAACCTGGTCAACCTGATTGTGGCCGACCTCGACCGGCTGGGCGAGCGGGCGCCCGAAATTGCCGAGATCGAGCGGGTGCTGGCCCCGCTGGGGGTGATGATTCTCAAGCGCGACGGCCAATGGCGTCTGACCCGCAATCCGTGGCCGGACACCATGGGGGAATGGACGCACCCGTGGGGGGATGCCGGCAACAACCCCGTTTCCAAGGACTCGGAGTTGGGCGTCCCATCCGGCATCCGCTGGATGGTCGGGCCGGAGGTCCCTATGGGGCGCCGCAAATCCTCCGACTACGGCTTTTTGTCGGCGGCCGGCCGGGTATTCTTCATCACGCAAAACGTCGCCAAGAATCTCGATTTCGATTGGGGACCACCTTTCAGGCGGTCGGACCCACCTTATTTCATCGTTGCAAGGGACGCCTTCAACGGGCTGTTTCTCTGGAAAAAACCGTACGACGGGCCTTCTCTGGGTCAATCGAGCGTGAACCTGCGTATCGTAGCGACCCCAGATCGCCTTTATGTCGTCACCGGCGACCGGCTGCTCGCCCTCGACGCCGCCACCGGCGAGGAACGGGCCGTCTATCCAACCGAAAATGTCCCCCGCCAGATTCTATTTCAAAACGATCGGCTGCTGGCCGTGTCCGCCAACGACATAACCGCTTACGATCCGGAGTCGACCGATGTTCTGTGGCGTACCGAGGGCGGTGGGGCCGGAATTCTGAATGCGGCGAGCTACGGCGACAGTATCTATGCCTTGATCCGCGGCGACGGAGACGCCGGCAGGTGGCATACCGAAACCCCACATGAGATATGGGCTCTTGCCGTGCAGGACGGTCAGGAACGGTGGCGCCGCCGACTCGAAGGCACCCGTGAGGAGCGGGAATGGATTTTCCGGACACACATGCGCATCGGCATGGTTGGCGATGGGTTCATCGGCCTTCTGGCCCAGAACGCGTTTCATGTGGTGGGGACCGCCGACGGGTCCACGCTGTGGACCCGCGAGGTCGACGTTCAGCCGGGCAAGGGCTATGTGGCGCAACAGAGCGTGGGGCATGTCTACAACAAGCGCCAGGGGGTAATTTGGCTGCGAACGGAAGGCGGCAGACGCGGACGGGGAAGCGAATGGGCGGCGGTCGACCCGATGACCGGAGAAAAGCAGCGAAAAATCACCGGCTTTATGAGCGCCGGCTGCGGCCGCATAACAGCGACCCTGAGATACGGAATCTCCGGCCGGAACAACCGGGTGTTCGATTTCGACGAGGGCGAGGAGCATAATTTTTATATCGCACGCAACGCCTGTGGAATCGGCATGATTCCCGCCAACGGCCTGCTCTACACGGCTCCGCATGCGTGCCGCTGCAACTCGCAATGGGCCCGCGGCTATATGGCGCTTGACTCGGCGCCCGTGCCGAGTCTCGACGACACAGAAGCGGCTCCCCTGCAAAAAGGGCCGCGATACGGTCGGTTCGAGGACGTCGACGAGCCGCCGACCGAGGGCTGGGCGAGTTACCGTGCCAACGCCCGGCGCAGCGCGACGACCCCGCAGGCGCTGGGCGACGAGCTCGAGCCGCTGTGGACGACGGCGGTCGCCCAAGGCGAACCCGAGCGCAGCGACCGGGAATGGGCGCTCAAGGCCCGGTCCGCCCTGACCGCCCCGGTGGCCGCGAACGGACGCGTATACCTGGCGCATCCGCGGGAGCACCGGGTGGTGGCGCTGGCGGCCGACAGCGGCGAACAGGTCTGGGAATACCGGACCGACGGGCGGGTAGACAGTCCGCCGACCGTACATGGCCCGCTGGTCTTGTTCGGGTCGCACGACGGCCGGGTGACCTGCCTGGACGCAGAAACGGGCGATCTGGTGTGGCGTCGGCGCGTGGCACCGAGTGCCGAGCGTATCATGGCGCATGGCCAGCTGACCTCCCGCTGGCCGGTGTCCGGCAGCGTGCTCGTGCAGGACGGCGCCGTGTTCGCGGCGGCCGGCCACACGTTGCACGGCGGCGTATTCGTGACCGCGCTGGATGTGTGGACGGGCGAGACCCGGTGGCGCACGAGGTTGGAGTCGGGCGTTGGGCTGAGCGACCTCCTTGTCAGCGACGGCGAATCGCTGCACCTGATGCAAAGGCAGATCGACCCCGCCACCGGCGACATCACAAGGGCTCACCGGTCCGGCCGGTATCTGCGCAACGACGCCGTGGGGCTTTTGTACGCATCGTGGACACGCTTAATTAAAGGACAGCGTGAACGCATTCACGCTATGAATTACGGAGGTGCCGGCTGCCAACTACTGGCTTTTGATGGCGAAGTGACCTGGGGCTACGATGCTCCGCGGGGTCGCCGGTTCTACGATCGGGAACGGCGCGTGTTCGCCAAAGGCGTTCGGGACGCCGAGGACATCGCCACCTGGGAGTACGAAATCTCAATGCCG
>PUPC01000253.1 GCA_003553185.1 Planctomycetota bacterium
AAGCGCCTTTATCCTGAGTTGAATTCTGGTTCAGGATGGAGGTGAGGGAGGCATGATCACAGTGGAGCAGTATGAGTATGTCAGGGTTGGGAGACGGGTATACGGCAAGTCAATAAAGAAACTGGCCAGGGAGACTGGTCATTCCAAGAACACCATCCGCAAGATTTTAAGGGATGAATACGGGGGTTATAAGAGTAGAGATACTCAGCCATATCCTGTTCTTGATCCATATAAGGACGTGATCGATGAATGGCTTAAGGCAGACAAGGACAAGCCCAGGAAACAGAGGCATACCGCCAGGAGGATATATAACCGACTTGTAGAAGAGAAGGGCTACCAGGGATCTGAGCCCACGGTTCGGCGTTATGTTCGTCAAGCCAAGGCATTACTTGGCTTAAAGACATCAGGATCATACATCCCGCTTGTTCCTGATGTGGGCCAGGAAGCCGAGGTCGATTGGGGTCAGGCGAACGTGATTATTGGCGGTCAAGTGGAGACTTGCAAGTTTTTTTGCATGCGCTCCAAGTACTCTGGCAAGACTTTTGTTCGTTTTTACAGGGCAGAGAGACAGCAATGCCTGTTTGACGCCCATATGCAAGGATTTCTTTTCTTTGGGGGTGTCTTCCCCACCTTGGTTTATGACAATATGACTACGGCGGTTCAGAAGGTTTTAAGGGGCAAGAATCGGATCTTGCAGGATGAGTTCAGAAAATTTTGTTCTTACTATAGCTTTAAAGCGGGTTTCTGCACCCCTGCCAAAGGCAACGAGAAAGGCGGTGTTGAAGGGGTGGTGGGATATGCCAGGCGCAACTTCATGGTTCCCCTGCCCGAGGCAGAGAGTCTTGAGGCCTTAAATGAAGATCTGCTCAAGAAATGCCTGGGACATGGAGAACATGTTACAGCAGGCAGGACAAGGAAGATAAATCAGCTCTTTGAGCAGGAAGAGGATCGTCTTCTGCCTCTCCCGGATCACCCCTTCAGTAATACTTTACACACAAGGGGGAAGGTTGATCACTACAGCACGGTCATAGTGGACAAGAACCGCTACTCTGTTCCGGCTTCATTTGCAGGTGTTAAGGTCTCAGTCAACCTTGGGGTGTCCAGGGTGGAAATATTCTATGAAGGCAAAAAGATAGCTTCTCATTCTCGGCAATATGGGAACAACAAGTGGGCACTTGATCCGGACCACTATCTGGATCTGCTTGAAAAGCGTCCCGGAGCCTTTGATACAGCCAGACCGATCAAGCAGTGGCGAGTTGCCTGGCCTGATGCCTATGACCAACTATTGGCCAGATTGAGAACCGCCCAGGGGGTCAACAAGGGGACCAAGGATTTTATATCAGTTCTCAAGCTGTGCCGTTCTTTTAAAACCGAAGAAGTAACCAGAGCCATAGAAGTGGCCTTAAAGGCCGGTGTCAGTTCCGGAGAGGCAGTCCATCACCTTATAGTCCATCCCGTGGCAGATCAGAAGTCAGATCCAGTGCCGAATTGGTCTATCCTGCCTAAAGCAGATGTGTCTGTATATGGTCAGCTGGGAGGTGTGATATGAGTACTGCCTGTACAGCCACCCTTTGCTCCAACCTCAAGAGTCTGAACCTTTCCAATATGGCCAGGATGCTTGAAAGTGCAGTCAGGCAGGCCAGAGAGTCTGGCATGGACTACCAGGACTTTCTTTTGGATCTGACAGAGCATGAGCTTAACATACGCAATCAAAACAGGCTCAAGAGAAGGATCAAGGAAGCCAGGTTTCCTTTGCTCAAAACCTTTGAGGATTTTACCTTTGAGGCAGCTCCTGAACTTGACCGCAGATGTATTAGAGAACTCTGCGGCGGGGAATACATCAGGGATCATAAGAACGTCATCCTTCTTGGCAGAAGCGGAACCGGCAAGACCCACCTGGCCACGGCCCTTGGAGTGGAGGCATGCAAGCGGGGCATCCGCACCAGGTTTGTTACAGCCTGCGGCCTGACCAATGAGCTGATTGAATCCCGGCATGAGCGACAATTACAAAAGAGCCTGCAACGTTACTTTCGCTATGGATTACTCATAGTGGACGAGCTTGGATATGTGCCTTTCTCCAAGGAAGGATCAGAGCTTTTATTCCAGGTTCTTGCTGAACGTCATGAGCGCGGTTCAGTGATCATAACCAGTAATCTGGGCTTTGGTGACTGGAATCAGGTGTTTGGCGATGCTAACCTGACTGCGGCGTTGCTGGACAGAATAACCCACAGAGCCACGATAATTAATTGTACTTGGGACAGCTTCAGGCTGAAAGAATCTTTGAAAAACAGAAAAGTCGATTAGAGGCCCGGGCCGAGCCCCATCCCCGGGGATGGGGCTATCCCCTTCAACGATGCACGGGGGGTCAAAATTGGGTTATCACGGGGGGTCAAATTTGGGTTGTCATTATCAGTGCTGCCTATACCTGTAACAACCAGTTCGTTTTCATCCATAATTTACCTTTGTGTATATGGCGGCTCTGCGTGAGAACAATGCAACGCGTTTCAAACAAAAAAGCCCACCCCCGACATAAAAGACGGAGATGGGCGTATCAACAGCTGACCATGCTCTTTATGGACATTTATTTCCTGGAAAACGCCCTCAGGAACAGCAAGTTGATGATGACAGTGAAACGGTGTTCGGGAAAAATTTTTGAAGCTTCGGTGTAAAAACCGAATTTTTGCTCGTCAGGCAATGAAAATGGACAAGATTTCTCACCTGAATCACTTTACTGCCGTCTGACCGGAAATATTCCATTCCAGCCTGATATGCCGGGAATGAAGCTTCTATTCAGTAGTGTCAAGTTAATGACAATAAATCTCTCCCGGGTACGGGAAGAAACAGAGAAGGAAAGAGTAGATGGCTGATCTTAAAAATTTTAAAGATCCGGATATTCCTTCACTTGACAAGATCCTTGCATTTCCTTACTCTTACGTAAGAAATAATTAAGTCACTGGAGGATCATATGCAAGCAACCTTGACCAGCAAAGGGCAGATAACATTGCCCAAGGCCTTGCGGGACAGGCTTAAGCTT
>PUPC01000283.1 GCA_003553185.1 Planctomycetota bacterium
CGGGGCCGGGGACAGGCGCTTGGATGCGGCGGTCTGCCCGGGCGTGTTCTTGACAGCCCCGCGCCCGGCTGGTCTAATTGCCGGCCAATGGGCCGACGCTGGAGCCGCAACGCCCGGACGGTCCTCGGCCCGGTCGTTATCCGGCCACGGGGTTGCTGAACCCGTCGGCATCGCCTGTGCGAGCGTCGAGAGCAGAACCAGATCATCAGATACAAGGAGTTGAAATGGAATACGTGCCGCTCGGCAGCACCGACATGATAGTGAGCGAGATCAGTTTGGGGGCGATGCAGATCAACTGCAAGCCGGGGTTCAAGGGGGCCGAGGAGGGCGACGAACCGATGGCGATCCGGGCCGTGCAGACCGCGGTCGCCGAGTGCGGCGTGAACTTCATCGACACCGCCCGCTGGTACCACCGCAGCCAGGAGATGATCGGCAAAGCTCTGGCCGAGCTCGACGGGGGCGATGAGGTGATGATCGCCACCAAGGTCTCGCCGGAGCCCGAGGAGGCGAAGCTGCTCGATCAGTTCGAGTTCTGCCTCGACGCCCTCCGGCGCGACTCGGTCGATCTGCTGCAGCTCCACAGTGCGACCGATCCCGAGAGACGTGACCCCTCCCTGGAGGTGATCCAGAAGCTGCGCGACGAGGGCCGGTGCCGTTACCTCGGTGTCACGATGGGCTACGGGTCCCGTGTGCCCGAGCAGGCGATGCGGTGCATCCGGAGCGGGGCCTACGACGCGATCCAGATTCACGTGAACGTCCTGCACCCGATATTCGCCCGCGAGGTCCTGCCCGCGGCGAAGGAAGCGGGGATGGGCACCATCGCGATGAACCCCCAGTGCGGCGGCTACCTCGCCAAACGATGCCCCGACCCCGACCGGTACGACCTCTCGTTCCTCGAGGGCCTGGGCGTGGCCGACCTGCACCAGGCCGCGCTCAAGTGGCTCATCTCGCTCGACTGCCTCGATGTCGCCATCCCCGGCTCCAAGCGGCCCGAGCATATCCGCGCCAACTGCTCGGTCAGCGACGGCCGATACATGAGCGAGGAGCAGATGCGACGGCTCGAAGAGGAGCTTGCGGGGACCATCGACACGACCGATGACTGGGGCTGGGAGCCGTAAGAGAGCCCCGTCTGCAGCCGTGCATGCTCCGACTTATCCCCCCTGTCCGCCACATCTTCACGGGGGTGGTTCCGAGCCCGGCCCGTTCCTTTCCTTGCGAAAACCGCTTAACCGTCCCGTCCTAGACGCCGATACTGGCCTTGGAGTCCAGTATGCGGTCGATAGAGATGAATGAAGAATCAGCCAGTCGGACGGCCTGGGTCGCCAGCGGCCTCGTCGCCATGGTGATCGCGTCGTGGATCCTGTGGCCGGGCGCGCCCGCACGAATGACAGGCCCCGCCGGCGGAAATAAAGGCAGTCGGGTAACCCCCGGCATCTACCGTTCTGTGCAACAGAGCGAGGTGAACGTCAGCGTGGCCGTCAGCCCGTGTGGGCGGACGGTGCTGACAGCGGCCGTTTCTGGTAGCTCCGACGATGCTGGCAACCCCCAGTCGTTCTCCGCCGTGCTGGCCGACCTCGGGGATGTCGAGGAAGGGCGTTTCAGCGGCGCGGACGGTTCCTATCACATCGCCGGACGGTTCGACCGCCCGGGGGAAGTCACCGGCCACGTGTGGCGAGCGGACCCCGCCCGGGATGGTGCGTTGAAGCTGCTGGGGAAGTGGACGGCCCGGCATGTCGATGATGAAAGCTGGTGACGGGGCCGGTCAGCCCGTCGGTTCGACCTCGAGCATGTGCCAGGGGAGGCCTTCGATGACCGATCCGGTGTTATGGAAGTTCAGCCCGTCGTGCGCGATGTCGGTGAAGGCCATGTGGACGTGCCCGAAATAAACGTCGGCAATCCCGTCCATATGCCCGTTCCCCGACCGGCTCAGTGCTCTCGAGACGCGGCGGACGCAGCGCTCCTCTCCGTAGAACGAGGCGTTCAGCCGATGGATTCTCATCCCGTGCAGGAAATGGTAGGCCCGGCTCAGCGCCTTGGGCTTGTTTTCGATGGCGGGGAGCAGCGAGCGATGGAACGGGTCGGACGTGCCGGACCGGAACAGCAGGTCGCCGTGGGTGAACATAGCGTCGCCGATCCGCAGGTGTGAGCGCCGCCAGTCGAAGTTCTCCCGCTCCAGCTTGAGCGCCTCCAGCCGCTCGGCCAGACCGTGCAGGTTGTCGTGGTTGCCGAGGATATAGAAAAGCCGGCACTGGGGGGCGGCGGCGGTGAACGCCCGCAGCCAGTCGATCGCGGCATTCACCGATTGGCGGGCGGAGGAGAAAGTACTCCATCGGAAGTCGAAGATGTCGCCGTTCAGGATGAAGAAGTCGGACCGCCGGGCGGCCGCATACATCTCGTCCAGGTGATCGTCGGCTGCGGACCAGGGCGCTAGCAGGTGTAAGTCGGAGATGACATGTCCGTATGTCATGTATGCTTATATCAGATGTTGTCGTACTCGTTGTCGGCCGACCTCATTATAACACAGGCACGTTTCGGCGCAATCAGGAAATTCTTGAGCGAAAAATTCGTCGGGCGGATTCCGATTGCCGGTCAGAAAGGCCCCGGAGTCCGCCCCGGCGGAGACAAGGACAGCCGTCCCCCGTCACTCGGGGAACGGCTGACTCGTGATGGTGCCGCCGCTTTTCTAGTCCTCGTCGGCGAGGTTCGAGAGGTAATACCAGGCGTACGGGATGCTCCGCAAGCTCTGTCCGAAGCCCTTCGGTCGCGGGATCCGGGTTTCGTACCGTCCGATCAGGTTGATCGCGGTCTCCCGATAGCGGTCCTCTCCGGTCACCCGCCACAGGTACGCCATCGACATGGCCGAGTTTCCGGTGGCGCCCCTCAGTTCGTTGTCGTCGATCAGCCAGTTGTTGATGACCTTGATCGTCTCGAGCGGGTCCTCCTCGCCGGTGATCCACATGTAGCGGATGAGCCCTTCGGTGGCGAGACCGTACATGAACTGGGCGCGGGAGTGGCCGAACGCATCGCCGCCGCGGTCCCGATGGCGGGCGCCGGCCCCGACAACCCGCCTCATCATGTCCATGACCTCCGGTGCGCGGGTAAGCCGGTAGCCCTCGGTCAGTGTCCATAGCTTTGCCCCCGGCCCTCGGCACTGGCCCCAGTTGTGGTTGGTGTTCAGCGTCGCGTTGTTGAGTGCGAGTTCGAAGTGGTCGCGGGCCACGAAATCGCCGAACAGCAAATGACGGGCATGGATGCTGAGCGCCTTGTGGTGGTTGAACTCGGGCGAGACGAAGGGGACGGGGTTCTGGTAGTTGCGGTGCAGGCCGACGTGGTTGGCCGGCGGCGAATACCGGCACGCCCCCCGGAGTTCTTCCCGAGGATGCCACTTGCACATGAACACGTCGCCCAGATTGAGCCCGTGCCGGTCGCAGATGTCGAGGTAGATCAACTCGCCGGTCCGAGCGAACTGGAGCAGGGCGGCCCACGGGTAATCGTAGTAGTTCGAGTCCCAGAGGATGTTCCACTTGTCCTCGACGTCGGGGGTGTCCGCCCAGTGATAGACATCCCCCCAGGCGTAGTAGCCGTAGCTGTCGCGGGTCACGCCCTGATAGGTATGTCCGTCGATCTTGCCGTTGATGTACTCGGCCGACTCGAGGATCATCCGGTCATATTGGGCGGCCAGCGGTCGGATATCCTCCGGGTAGAGAGCGGGGTCGGCATCGGCGATCGGCCCGAACGCCTGGGTCGTGCGGCAGTAGTATGCCGGCGGGGCCACGGCCCGGAGCGGCATCTGGCGGCCGGTGAAGAAGGTACGGAGCGGCTCGGCCCAGTGGTCGCCGGAGCAGAACCGGAGCGTGATGTAGTGTGTGCGGCCCTGGCCCATGTAGACATCCCGCGTTTCGCCGACCTCGCGGGCGAACAGGCCCAGTCGCAGGGTGCCGTCCGCGTCGGCCTCCACGACCGTCGGGTGCATCTGCCAGAACCACCGCAGGCCGACGGCCAGGCCGTGGGTATCGGTCCCGACGGCCGCCCAGCCCAGGTCGGTGGGCTTTTCGCTCTTGCCCGGGACGGTCCCAGCTTCCTCGCCGTCAACGATTATCTCGTTCAGGTCGGAGTTGCGGGCGACCACCTTGACGCTGCTGCCCCGGTAATCCTCGCCCCCGCCGCCGGTGACTGCCCGGCCCGCCAGGGCGGTGGGGATGACCACCGAGAGGTCTTCCATCGTCATGTGGTCCTCCGCCTCCTCGCCGACGACCTTCCAGTAGGTCAGGTCGATCCGGACCTCGGGCGAGTTGGCGAACACGTGCACATAGGCCTTGTACAGGAAGGGCTTCTCGTCGCCGTTGACCAGGTGGCCCTCAATTTTGACCACGGCGCTTTCGCTCCCGATCTCCTCGATGCTCGCCCGGGAATCGTCACACTGCCGGTACTCCTTGCCGTCGAGGGTGGCCGCGAAGCCGCCTTCGTTCGGTGTGATGACCGGGGTGCCGCCGAGCGTCGCCGATTGGATGAGGTTGTCGCCGGTGAAAACCAGTTCGAGCATGCGGTTGCGGACGGTGACGACCCCGTCCTGTTCCCGGGCGGAGATGCCGTCAGCGGTGCGTGCCGGCCTTCTCCGGACCAGTTGGACCTGCCGCGACTCGTTGGCGGGGACACTGGCCTGGAACACGGTGTGGACCCACCGGATCGAGTCGTCGTCAAGCCACCGGGCGACGGGGTGGAACTGGCAGGGGATCGGCTCGCCGTTGGCGTCCAACAGGGCCAGCTCGTCGATGTCGTCGAACCACCCTTCGGGCAGAGGGATGCCCATGCGGATCGGCTCGTTCTCGCGGGCGGCGCCGACCTCCTCCTGGACCGTCAGCGTCGTTATCACCTCGCCTCTCCGGGGCACGCCGTTTCCGGTCGCCGCGCAGGCGGGCAGAAGGCAGCAAAGCACAGTCACAACCAACAGACAGGTCCAGTCACGCATCGGACATCCTCCTCCAACAGGCCGGGTCGAAAAGCACGTCCGGATTATATCGGCTTTCCCCGAAGGTGCAACTTGGCCGGAATGCGAAGTAGCGCTTGCACTTGCTGTTTTGTTTCGCTACCATTGACCACCGTGAATCGTGCGCACGGGGCGCGCGTGTTACTCGTCTATGTTCTTTGGAGGGGCGATCATGCCTACGAAGAAGGAGCTGCTCGAAGCGAAGACGAAAGCCGACCTGGTGAGCTTGGCCGAGAAGAAAAAGATCACCACCGTGAAGAAGTCGATGCGCAAAGACGAGATGGTCGAGGCCATCGGCAAGTCCCGCAAGGTCAAGAAGGCCGACCTGTAAGCACGCTCCATTCCGGTGCTGTAGCCCGGGCCGAAACCCGGGCGGAGATCGCCGTCTCCTGTCTCCCCGGAGCGGACACACGCATAGAGTACGTCGCTGGTTCGCCTCCGGGGAGGCCGACCCTTCAACGGAAGGACTGTCCGTATGGGGCGCCCTCCCATTCGCTCCGAGCGGTCCGACCGCTTCGTTCCCCGATATCGCCACATCGTCCGGTCCGTGGTGAAGGACCCATCCCCGACTCCCCATTCACCCGTCCGTGAACGACTGCTCCGCTGCATGTGGTTCGACCAGAAGTTCGACGACGTACTGCGGACGGTAGGCGGCGAGAAGCTGACGGTCCTGTCGCCCGGCTGGTGGAACCTCGAGGCGGGCCCTGACTTCCGCAACGCGGTCATCCGGTTCGCCGGGGGCCGGCCCGAGAAGGGCTCCGTCGAGGTACACGTCTACGCCTCGGGCTGGCAGCAGCACGAGCATCACCGGGATACACGCTACAACGACGTGATCCTCCACGTCGTCATGTGGAACGATTCCGGCACCGAGACCACCGAGCGGGAGGACGGCCGGGCAGTGCCCATCCTGGAGCTTTCCGAGTCCGTCCGACAGCCCGTCGAGCAGTTGACCGAAGAGCTCAATCCCGGCGACTATCCCCACGCCTCCGAGGGCTCGGCCGGCCGGTGCCAGAAGCTGCTCGCCGAGCAGGAGATCGACCCGGCGTGGATCGGGCAGTTCCTCGACCACGCCGGCGACGAACGGATGCTGCGAAAGGCCGAGCGGTTCCGCGACATGCCCGAGGGCGACGCCCCCGAGAGCATCCTCTACGTGAGCTTGATGGAGGCGGCCGGTTTCAAGAACAACAAGCGGCCGATGGCCCGGCTCGCCCGCCTGGTCTCGCTGGGCGATGCCCGCCGACTCCTCGAGGACGGCGGGATGGTGGCCCTGCAGGCGGCGCTGTTCGGGATGGCCGGGCTCATCCCCGAGCAGTTCGCACTGGACGGTACGGAGCCCGATACCGAGCGCGTCGCTTACGTGCGGCAGCTCCGGGACGAGTGGGCGCGCCGGGCCGACGAGTTCGAAGGGCGGCCGCTGGAGCCCGACATGTGGTCGTTCAGCGGCACGCGGCCGGTCAACTATCCGACGCGCCGCATCGCAGGCGTGGCCCGGCTGCTGGAGAAGGCCGCCCCCTCCGGCGGGCTTGTCGCCGCCCTCGAACAGGCGGTTCGGGAGGCCCCCGCCGCCCCGTCCCGTCGCATTGCACGCGGGCCGGCGGCGAGGGCAGCGGTCACACTGCTCACCGACGTGTGGGACGATTTCTGGAGCTGGCGGACCACGTTCTCGGGCAAGAAACTGCGGCACCGGACCCGACTCATCGGCAAGAACCGGGCGACCATCATCTTCGTCGATGCCATCGTCCCCATCCTGCTCGCCCGCGCCCGCGAGCGGGGGGACGAAGATGAAGATATGGAACGTCGGCTCCATCGCGCCTATGCCACCCTCCCCCGGCTGCCCGATAACAGCGTTTTGCGTTTTATGGCTGCCCGCATCTTCGGGGGGACCGATCCTGCCGAGGAGATCGTCCACTCGGCCAGACGCCAGCAGGGGCTGCTCCAGCTATTCGCCGACTACTGCGAGGCCGAGGCGGAGGGCTGCCGCCGTTGCGCCTTTGCCAATGCGCTTGAGTCCCGGTAGCTTGACGCCACGCCCGTCGCGAGTAAACTGCATAGCATCTAGGAATGCCCCTGTTCGGAGGGTCCCCGAGTGCGCCGAGCCGCCTGTCTCATCCTGTCCGCCCTCGTCTTGTTGGCGAGCGGCTGTGCCCTGTTCGCGCCCAGCCCACGGCCCGCGGCTCGCCCGCCCCACGTCATCGTGGTCGAAGTCGGCGGCCTGACCGCCGAGCAGATCTCGCCCGTCGAGACGCCGCACCTCTACCGTATGAAGCGGGACGGGGCGTACGCCTGGACGCTGGCGTCGGATGCTCCGGACGACCGTACCGCGGTGTACAGCGAGCTGTTCACCGGGCTGCATCCGTCCCTGCACGCCGATCCGTCCGACATGACGGACCGGTCCCTGTTCACCCGGTGCCGCCGGCGGGGGCTCGGTGTGATATCGCTCTGGCGCACGCCGGATCTCGCCGAGCTGGACCGGGAGGGCGAGGTGCTGTCGGGGCCGCCCCATCGCATCGACCATCCGGCCGAGATGGGCGCCCGGGCGGGCGGGCGATTCCTCGCCGAGCGGCCCGAGCTGCTCTTTGTCGAACTGTCGCCGGGCGGCGAGGACGCGGCCGATTGCGACGCCGGACTGGGCAAGATCGTCGGCGCGGTCCATCGGGCCGGCGTCGCCGACCGGACCACCGTCATCGTTGTCGGCACTCGGCCGGACGAAACCTGCTGGCTCATCCGGGGGCCGGGCACCCGGCACGGGCACCAGGTCGTCGAGGAGGTCTCCGCCCCCGACACGTTCGCCACCGCATCGCGCCTGCTCGGAGTCCACGTGCCCGACGCACGCGGTTACCTGGTAGCCGACGCCTTTCGCGACTGGGCGCGGACCCCGCCCAGCTCCGACGAGCGAGTCGTACCGCGAGGGTCGGTCCGCGGTACGGTCCTGAAGGGCGAAGACGATCCGATGAGCCGGGCCACCGTGCTGCTGGTCAAGGACGAGCCGGTCGACGGCATCCACGAGCGCTGGGCCGACACCGGCGCGGCCGGAGCGTTCGCTTTCGACGACATCCCCGCCGGCACCTATGACTATGTGTTCGTGTTCGACAACCTGCCCACCCCGGTACGCCGGAGCTTGCTCGTCGCCCGCAACGTTGAAGTCGAGGCCCGCACGACTACCCGCCTTGAGCTCGATTATCGGCGGTTGGGGGCCGATCCGGGGACATGGGAGCCGGTGCGGCGCCGAAAACGACCGGCGGCCTTCCTCACCGACTCCCAGGTCGAACACTTGGGCTCGGCCGCCCGAAAAGGAGAGGCGGTGTGGCCCACCGAGGACCCGACCGAGCCGCCGCTCCTCGCCGCCGACGTCCTCGCCGGCCGCAGGTTGCGGACCGGCCTCGTCCGCTCCTGGCTGATCGAGTCCGCTGCCACCCTGCGCCGGATGACAGCGGAAGACGAGCTCGAGCCGGCGCTCGTCCGGAATGTGATCGACCTGGCGGCGGCCTATGACCTGAACCGTGGCTCCGGCCTGCTGAGCCGCGACGAGAAGCTCGCCGTCGTCGACGCCCTGTCCGACGCCGCCACCCGCCTCAATCGAGCCGCCCGACGCGGCGACCTGCCCGAGGATACGAACGCATACGTTGCCCTGGAGCTCGCCGCCGTCGCCGTACCGCCGCAGGAGGCCGTCGATGCGTGGTCGGAGACGGCGGAAGACTTGTTCGAAGCCCGGTTCGACACGCTCCGCCGCAATGCCGAGCAGGACCCCCGGAAGGTTGATCGGGCCGAGTTGTGCTCGATCCTCGAATATGCCCTGATAAACGACGCAGTGGGCTGCGGCAATTACCTGGACGACGACATGCGTCGGCTGGTGCGACTGGTGGCCTGGTCGCTGCCCCCGGAGCACCGACGGCCGGACAGGCCGGCCGGGTCGCGGGCGGTCGATGACGACACCGCGTTCCTCGGGCTGGTCAAGACGGCGTTCGCCGACGAGGAGTTCGGCGGCAAGCTGCGGGCGCTGTGGGACGCCTCGGGGCGGCCGTACTGGATGCCGCGCGGGGACGAGTCTGTCCTCGGCTCCCTCTTTGCCGCCGCCGCGATGCCCAGCCCCCGTGCACGGAGCCACGTTCGTAGCGAGCAGCTCACACCGACCACGGCCGTGCTGACCCATCGCTGGGGCGACTCGGCCGAGTGGTTCGTCCACGTCAGCGGCTGGGATATCGACGTTCACCTGCGGGCGACCGACCTCGCCCGGTCCCGCACATGGTCGGTCGCCGGAAGGCCCGTCGGCTCGCCCGAGATCGTCGCCTTCATCGAGTCGCCGGCCTGCGACTACCTGCTCCTCTCCGGCGACGTGGCACTCTCCAGCGACGAGGATGAGCGCGGGTATCGCCACGTGCTGTTCAACAAGCACACCGGCTACCTGGTGGTGTGGGACGAGTTCCCCGAGGGGGCTCGCCCGATCACCCGGGTCGTCGCCTCCGGGTCTACAAGCCCGGGCATCCTCCAAGCTCACACCGGTGTCGAGGCCCAGGTCCTGGGGCTGGAGATGGCGATAGCGGCCCAGGACCCCGAGATGGCCATGCAGGGCGTGACGAACTCGCCGGTGTGGGCGCTCTACCTGCCCCCGCCGGGCCGCGCCCCGGCCGAGCTCGAGTCGTGGAGCGTGGACCCGATCAGTTTGGCCGCCGCCGAGGCGGCGGGGTACCGGGGCCGTCACCTGAAGCTGACTGCCGACCGCGGGGCCGAGTTCATCCGGCTCGGCCAGCAGCCGGCGTGGGCGTCGGGCGATTTCGAGGACGTGTTCATCGACGGGAAGGTGGGCGTCGTCCGGCGCGGAGAGCGGTCGGAAGACTTCATCCTCGTCCGTGCGGAGATGGCGATGAGCAATTCTCGGCTGTTTCGCCTTGCACGAGGGACAGGATTCGCCACAATATACAGGACCGGCCGCGCCGAAGGATGGAGCCGCGGCAGATCGAGACGGGCAACGGTCCGGCTGGGGGCCGAGCCGCCCGGCCATCTGCACCTGGAGGTGAACAGCCGGTCGCGGCGAGTTCGGATCGATGAACTGGACGCCGTGTTCCGGCTCCGGTCGGGCGAGCATACGTTCACCATCGAGGGCTCCGATGGACGATAGTGGAAGAGGAGTGGCCCGAGGGAGGTGCTCGGACCACGGACAGATAGCGAACTGATATTGAGGTGGTAGAATCCGGCCGGTCTGGAAAGGCCTGACAGTTGTCTGCGGCCGGAGCAAACCAGGAATCCCATGATCAAATTCTCGATTTGTATAGACACGATCTTCAACCATCTGCCGCTCGAGGAACGGATGGTGCAGGCAGCCGGCTGCGGCTGTACCGCCGTCGAGTTCTGGGAATGGCAGGACAAGGACCTCGACGTGGTCGCCAGAGCCAAGGAGGCGGCAGGGGTGGACATCCTGGCGTTCGGGGGCCTGCCGTCACAGCCGGCGGGGAATCCCGCCACCGTCGATGCAGCCATCAGCGAGCTACGAAAGTCGATCCAGACCGCCCGCCAGGTTGGGGCCGGGGGGCTGATCATCGTGCCGGGCGAGGAGCTGGACGATGTGCCGCGAGAAGCACAGTTGAAGACGGTGGCGGACGTTCTGAATGCCGCCGCACCGGCCGCCAAAGACGAACGGGTGACGCTCCTGCTGGAGCCCGTCAATAAGAGCATCGACTACCCGGGCACACTGATAAGCACGGTGGGCGAGGCGATACAGGTGCTCGACCTCGTCGATCAGCCGAACGTCAAGCTTCTGCTGGACGTGTATCATCAGTACATCACCGAGGGGGCGTTGTTGGAGACCATCGAGGCCCATATCCACCGGATCGGGCATTTCCATCTCGCCGACGCACCCGGCCGACACGAGCCGGGCACCGGCGAGGTCCAGTTCCGTGAGATATTCCAACTGATCGACTCACTGGGCTACCAGGGCTACCTGGGAATGGAGTTTGTGCCGACCGGCGATCACAACGAGGCCGTGGAGACGGTCCTCGATCTCGTGTAATCAGGAACAGGAGGCGGACAATGAACGTGATGGACGCGATCAGTCAGCGACGCAGCATCCGGAGCTATGAGGACCGACCGGTCGAGGAGGAGAAGCTGAACGCCGTCCTCGAGGCGGGGCGGCTGGCGCCCTCGGCCCGCAACGAGCAGGAGTGGCGGTTCGTGGTCGTGCGTGACCCCGAGATGCGGGCGAAGATGGTCGCGGCCGCGAACGGCCAGAAGTTCGTGGGCGAGGCCCCGGTCGTCCTGGTGGCCTGCGCCGAGACCGACGGCCGCAAGATGTCCTGCGGCGAGCCGGCCTACCCGATCGACGTGGCCATCTCGCTCGACCACATGTCGCTGAAAGCGGTCGAAGAGGGCTTGGGCACCTGTTGGATCGGGGCGTTCGACCAGGCCGCGGTCAAGAAGCTGCTCGGAATCCCCGACTCCATCCGCGTCGTCGAGCTGATGCCCCTGGGCTATCCGGCCTCGCAGCCGAGCCCCCGGTCGCGGCTCGAGATGGACGAAATCGTTTGTTACGACAAGTGGCAATGGTGATGAGGGGGCCGCGCTCGGCCCGCTCTCACAACCTCTGACAGTTGAGCGGAGGGTTCGACATGGACGAGATACAGGGCTTGCGGGCTCCGTCCGGGAACATGCCGTCGCGTCGGCGGACGGATGAGTCGGCCCAATCGCGCGATCAGAGCGAAGTCTCCCGCCGCGTCCGGAACGAGAAAGTTGCCAGCGTACTGAAACGCTTCCTCATCGCCCGGGTCGCCTTCGACGCCATCCTCGAAATGTTCCGGTCGCCCGAGCCGATGCGGTTCGAGCCGATCAACACGTTCGTCGAGCGGACCCTGTTCGGGCTCAAGGAGGAGTGCCACGCTCTGTTCCGAAAGGAGGACCGACCGGCCGGAGATGTCCTGTACGCCGAGGACCTGTTCGACGTGCTCACCGGCTCGATCTTCCACGAGATGATGAAGATCAAGGAGAACTGCTACATCATCGAACACTACGGCCCGACCTATCGCTCGATGGCCGACATCGCCGGCCGGCGCATCCGGGTCCCGGTGTACGAGCGGCTGTTCTTCCGGGCGTGCAAGCGGATCATCGAGCGGGCCTCGACCGCGGTCTACGACGATATCCGCTCGGCCGAACAGCTTTTCCAGGACGCCACCGAGCACCTGCTCAATATGCTCCCCCGGTTCGCCAACAACGGGCTCGTCACCCGGATGCTCATCGAGAACCAGCAGTTGGTGGAGATGGTCTATGGTGAGGACCGCCTGGAGAACGTCCTCACGACGATGTACGAGGGACACCTCGACAAGGCGTATCTCCACGCCGCGTCGAGCTATCTCGATGCCGGTCGATTCGAGAAGGCCCGGCAGTTCTGCGATCGATGCCTGGAGGAAAACCCCGACAACATCGGCGCCCCGCGCCTGCTCGACCAGCTCGAGAAGGTCCGCACCGACCACCCCACTTGAAATAACCGTGCCCCCCGCCTAGAATGCCGCCGTGGATACAATCGAACCGAAACTGCTCAAGGGATTCCGCGACTACCTGCCCGAACAGATGATCCCCCGGCAGCGGATGATCGACACCATCGCCCGGGTGTTCGAGCGCTTCGGGTTCGCCCCCATCCATACCCCCGCCCTCGAATACGCCGAGGTCCTGCTGGGCAAACTGGGCGAGGACGCCGAGAACCTGTTCTACCGGTTCACCGACCACGGCGGGCGCGACATCTGCCTCCGCTACGACCTGACCGTCCCGCTCGCACGGGTCGCCGCACAGTACCGCAACCTCCGGATGCCGTTCAAACGCTACCAGATCGCCCCGGTGTGGCGGGCCGAGAAGCCGGGCAAGGGCCGGTTCCGCGAGTTCTACCAGTGCGACGTCGATATCGTGGGGACCGACAGTCTGCTCGCCGACGCCGAATGCATCGCCGTCGATCACGCCGTGCTGACCGCACTGGGCATCCCCGACGCCGTCATCCGGATCAACAACCGGAAGGTGCTCGCCGGCCTGCTCGACGCGCTCGAGCTGGGCGGGGACGGGGCGGCGAACGCCCAGGACATCCTCCGCACCATCGACAAGCTGCCCTCGCACGGCGAGAAGACCGTCCGGGCACTGCTCGCCGAGAAGAATGGCCTGCCCCCCGACCGGATCGACCGGGTGTTCGAGTTCATCCGCATCGAGGGCGAGCCGGAGGCCATGATCGAGCAGGCCGGGCCGCTCATCGGCGGCTCGCAGGCGGGGGCCGACGGCCTCGACGAGCTCCGGCAGGTCATCGAGTTCGCCCGCCACATGGGCGTGCCCGCGCTCGAGCTCGACTTCACCATCGCCCGGGGGCTGGACTACTACACGGGGACCGTGTTCGAGACCTTCCTGCCCCAACTGCCCGACCTGGGCAGCGTGATGAGCGGCGGCCGATACGACCACCTCATCTCCGGGTTCCTCGGCCGCGACGTGCCCGCCGTCGGCATCTCGGTCGGCATCGACCGCCTGTTCTCCGGGATGGAGAGCTTGGGACTGGTCGAGCAGGCGAAGACGCCCACCCGCGTGCTCGTGGCACCGATGGGGCCGGAGACCGTCGACGC
>PUPC01000010.1 GCA_003553185.1 Planctomycetota bacterium
AGGCCATCGAGGAGCTATTATCCGCCATCGAAGCGGCCGCCGGGGCGGGCGACCTGGCCGAGGCCGCCCGGCTGGCCGAGGTGGCGGAGGCGGACGAGACGTACCGGCCTGCTGCGGACCAGTTGGAGCCGGTCGTTGCCGTGGGCAAGGCGCTGGGCCGTGCCGCCGAGTTCGCCTGGGCCGATCCCGCCGCCATACTGAGCCATCGGGTCGGGGATAAGGTCTCGCTCGGCTGCGAAAAGCACGGCTCCGTCCGAGGCGAGGTGACTCGTGTCACCGAAGACACCGTCGTGCTCACCCGCACCTTCTGGGTAACGGGCGAGGAGCGGAGCCGGGAATACGTTATCGACATCGCCGGCCTCACCCCTGAAACAATCGCCGAACTGCGTCCGACCAGAGAGCCGGAAACCCCCGACGAGCAGATCGCCGCCGCCATCCTTGCCGTTGCCGCGGAAGACGGGGACGCGCTCGAAGCCGCGCTGAACGCGGCACCGGACCATCCCCTCCGAGAGCGGTACACGGGGGTGCCCCCTGATCAGGGCCTTGCGGACAACGTATTCCGAGTCCCGCACTCAACCAACGCCCTGAAGATCGACGGCGTTCTGGACGAGAACGAGAAGGCGGCAGCCAGTCGGAATGTCATCACGATGGTAAGGGGAGACGGTGCAGACCGTCATACAGCCACGATCTATTTGTACCACGATGGGGAACGACTCTATATCGGTGTGGACAGCGGCTGGGGCAGAGGGTGGGATGTCTATTGGAGATGTATTTTCGATGGCAATCACGACCATAAGCTGTCAGGAAATGTGGAGTCGCCTCGGATTGATGTTAGCATTAGTTGTCCCGCCCCAGGTGCTTGGCAGGGTTATCGCAATTACGCAGTGCATACCGCACCCGACGCCGTAGAGCGTGTTTCGGAACCGCGGGGATTGGAGCGACAAAGCAGCAGGATGAACAATCGCAAGGTCTCATATGAGTTTGCCATACCTCTGGCCGAACTGGGGACTCGGCCGGGGCAGACGGTCGGATTTATGGTGAATCATGGCAATACTGGCAAGAGAGAAACTGACTATTTTTTCCCCGGCGATTACAGAACTGAACCGGATCGATGGGCAGAACTGCATCTTTTGCCAGTCGGCGAACCCAGTGAGTAGCATGAGTTGTTCTGGCCTATGGCCGCTTTTCTATGGAAAGCATATGGGGAAGAACCGGTCGTGGCCCGAAGGCCGAACCCGAATTGAGTAGTTGAGGGTTCGCAAGGTCGAGTTTGCGCCTTGACATGCCGTTTTTCCCTGCTTATAGTTGTATGTGACAGTTGCGGGACCCTTCGACTGCTGCCGGTTCAGGAAGAGTGGGGCAGCGCATATGGCAGAGGATCGTTCCAACGACGGCAAGGGGTCCGGTTCCCGCAAGCGGATGCTGGGCGGGTTCGAGATCGTCCGGGAGATCGGGCGCGGTGCGATGGGCACAGTGTTCGAGGGCCGGCAGGTCTCGGTGGACCGGACCGTTGCAATCAAGGTGCTTCCGCCGCAGCTCGCGGTCAACCCGCAGTACGTCGGGCGGTTCCTTCGGGAGGCCCGTTCCGCCGCCGCGTTGAACCATCCGAACATCGTCCAAGCCATCGACGCGGGCCACGCATCGGGCTACTATTACTTCGTGATGGAGTTCGTCGGGGGGGCCAGTGTAGAGGACCTGCTCGTCGAGCAGGGCCGTCTGCCGGAGAAACGGGCCTTGGAGATTGTTCGCGACGTGGCGCGGGCGCTCGACCACGCCCACACCCATGCGGGCCTGCTCCACCGGGACGTGAAACCCGCCAACATCCTCCTGTCCGATGACGGCAGGGCGAAGCTGGCCGACCTCGGGCTGGCCCGCCGTCAGGCGGGGAGCGGGGCCGCCACCAGTCTCACTCTGGCGGGTACGGCGCTGGGCACGCCGGACTACATTTCGCCGGAACAGGCCCGAGGCGAGAAGGACCTGGATATCCGCACCGACATCTATTCGCTGGGAGCCACGCTCTATCACCTGGTATGCGGCCGCCCGCCCTACTCCGGGAAATCGGCGACCGATATCATGGCCCAGCACTTGCGCGACCCGCTGCCCAACCCGCGGGAGCAGAACCCCGAGCTGTCGGTCGGGGTGTGTTCGATCATTCGCAAGGCGATGGCCAAGAAGCCGGAGCACCGTTACGCCACGCCGGGTGCGATGCAGAAGGACATTGAACGACTGCTGGCCGGAAAACTCGTCCCTCTTGCCGAGCGAGACACCGTGCTGCAAGATCGACCGCATCAGCCGGAGCGCCGAAAGAGGATGACCGGCCTGGTCATCGGCGTTGCCGCCGGCCTGATCGTGCTGGCCGTGCTGGCGGGGGTCTTGGTACCGAAGCCGTCCGGCGACCCAACTCCCCCGGAGGAACCGACGGTTACGGACGACGGCTGGCGGCTATACGAGTATGTCTCGGAATGGGTGCGGGAGCATCCCGGCGAGTACGGCGAGGGGCTGCGTCGGCTCGAGGAGGCGAAGGCGGCGACCGAGGACGCTGTGCTGCGGATGAAGATCGATGACGCCATGGCCGCGGTCCGCCACAGGCGGGCGGAGGCGGCAGACGCTGCGTTCGCCGAGCTCCAAGCCCGGGCCGGGGAGCTGGCGGGCCAGAAGGACATAGACGCCGCGATAGCGGTCTATGCCGAGGTGCCGGCGCCGTATCGGGACATTCTGGAGATGCGGTGTGACGCCGATGTGGCCCGGCTCAGGCAAGAGACGGAGCAGACCATTCGGGCGGCAATGGATGTCGCACAGGACTTGAGCGACGGGGGCGATACAGCTGGTGCTTTGGCCGAACTCGATGAGATCGCCGGCATCCAATATGCCGACCTGGACGACGCGGTCGCGACGCTCCGGGCGCAGATCGAGGAGGCGGGTCGCGACTTCGAGGATATGGCCCGCAGGCGGGCGCTCGCCGAGGCCAAGAAGGCCATCGAGGAGCTATTATCCGCCATCG
>PUPC01000008.1 GCA_003553185.1 Planctomycetota bacterium
AAGACTGAGGCGGGGGACGAACCATGCTCCGTTTTTCGACCGTCGATGAGCTGCTTATCGGGCGCGGATGTTTCGACCGCCTGGGCGATGTCGCCGCCGCTCTGGGTACGCGAGCGTTGATCGTAACCGGCACCACCGCCATGCGAGAGACCGGGGTGACCGACCGGGCGCGGGGGCTGCTCGAGGCGGCGGGCCTCGGCTCCGTTCTCTTCGAACAGATCGAGGGCGAACCGACGGCCGAGCAGGTCGATGCCGGCCGCGCGGCATGCTCCGATGCGAGCTGCGACCTGGTCGTCGGGCTCGGCGGGGGCAGCCCGGTGGACGCGGCCAAGGCCATCGCCGCTCTCGTGTACGCCGAGGCGCCCACCTCCGAGTACGTGCGGGGCCGGTCGGCCGACGCCGACAGGGCCGTGCCCTGCATTGCCGTCCCCACCACCAGCGGGACCGGGGCGGAGGTCACCCCCAACGCCGTCATCAGCGACCCAGCCGGGGCGGTCAAGGCGAGCATCCGCGGGGCCGGAGTCCTGCCCCGAGCCGCCTTGGTCGATCCCGACCTGACCATCACCTGCCCGCCCGGGGTCACCGCCGCCTCCGGGATGGACGCCCTCACCCAGGCGATCGAGTCGTACGTGTCCATCCACGCCACGCCGCTGACCGAGGCGCTGAGCTTCCGGGCCGCCGAACTCCTGCTCGACAACCTGCCCCCCGCCCATCGAGACGGGTCCGATACCGCCGCCCGCCTCGCCTGTTCATACGGGAGCGTGATGGCCGGGATCGCCCTCGCCCACGCCCGGCTCGGCGTCGTCCACGGGATGGCCCACCCGCTGGGCGTCCGCTACGGCATCCCGCACGGCATCTGCTGCGCCGTCCTGCTGCCCGCGTCCATCGAGTTGAACCGCGGCTCGGCGGGCGGGAAATATGAGCGGCTTTCCAACGTGGTCGGGCGGCCCATCGAGCGGGCGTGCCGCGATCTGCTCCTCGAACTGGACCTGCCCGAGGGGCTGGGCGAGTACGGCATCCCGCCGGACGAGTTCGCGATGATCGCACAGGAGAGCATGCCGTCCGGCTCGCTCAAGGCGAACCCGAAGCCAATCGAGGAGCCCGACGTGGTCCGGATTCTCCAGGAAGTCACCACGTGAGCGGCGGGCGGGCATAGCGTATGTGAAGGACGAACCCGGCACTGGATATTCGAGGGACCGACGCGGGGGAAGGGAATGGCACCAGGCGACCGACCGGTGCCGTCCGACGGGGCGGACCACATCGAACAGTCCGAACTGCGCCACCGCCCGCTGTTGACCGCGGCCATCGCGTTCGGGGCGGGCATCCTCGCGGCCGACCTGTTTTCGATCTCCGTGCCCGCGGCCGTCCTCGTCGGCATCGGTTGTGCCGCCCTTCTGGCCGTCGGCCGGCGCGTGATGTCCGCCCCTTTCCAGTCCGTTCTCGTACTGCTCGTGGTGGCTGCGGCGGGAGCGGCGGCCTATGCCTGCCGAGTGGATGGCGCCCGGCATCAGGCCCACCGGTCGGTCGCCGGGCTTGTGGGCGACAGCCCGGGCCTGTATCACCTGACCGGCACAGTCCGGGGTGAGCCGACCATTCGCCCGGCGGCGTCGCTGATCGAGACCGACGGCGAGCCGGCCCGGCGGCTGGTGCGGATACCGCTCGACGCCGAGGCGGTCCGGTCAGGCGGGCAGACGGTCCCCACCTGGGGAGAGGTCGCGGTGACCGTGAGCGACTGGTCGGAGGGCGGCGACACAGATGCCGACGACCCGCTGCTCGGGCTGGGCCACGGCGACCGGGTCGAGGTCTTCGGCCGACTGTCCGCCCTGGATCCGGATCGACCGGAGCACGGCTGGGCCACGTCGCGGGGGATCGCCGCCCGGATGTGGGTGGGGGTACCCCGGGCGGTGCGGCTCCGACAGCGGCACCCGGGCTCGGTCCGGCGTCTGCTCGACTCGATCAAGCAATCGTTCCGCAATCAGATCGACGCCCATTTCTCCGGCGACATCGCGGTCATCCTGAAGGTCGTGCTGCTGGGCGACCGTGAGCTTCTCGGGCGCGGCCTGGCCGAGATGTTCGAGAAGAGCGGCACGATGCACGTGCTCTCCATCTCCGGCCTTCACGTCGGGATCGTCTATCTGGCGGCAATGTGGCTGTGTCGGATGCTGCTGCTGCCCGAGTGGCGGCGCCGCGTGATCGTGCTCGCTGCCGTCCTCGCCTATGCGACGACTACGGGCTTTCGCCCGGCGACCTCGCGGGCCGTGCTGATGATCGTCCTCTTCGAGCTGGGGCTGGCCCTGCGATTAAGCCGGGACCCGGTCAACGCGGTCGCCGCCGCCGCCCTCCTCCTGCTCGCATTCTCTCCGCACCAGTTGTTCGAGGCCGGCTTCCAGCTCACGTTCGTGGCGGTGCTCGGCATCCTGATGTTCGCCAGCCCGATCAAACAGGTGCTCGTCGGCAAACCGGGCGACGTGGAACGGCTGGCCGAGCCGGAACTGCTGCCGTTGAGAGAACGGGCGGGGGGATGGACCCGGCGGAAGCTTGCGGGGGCGCTCGGGGTGTGCATAGCGGCCACCTGTGTGGTGATGCCGCTGCAGGCCCACTACTTCCAGGTGGTCACACCGGTCTCGGTGGTGGCCACGGCGCTGCTATTTCCGGTGCTCCTTCTCCTGATCACGAGCGGGTTTGCGTTCCTTCTCCTCGCTTCGGTCTCGTCACTGGCGGCGTCGCCGCTCGTTTTCGCCATCGGCGGCCTGACGGCGGCGTTTCAGGGCGTGGTACGGGCCGCCATCCGGGTCCCGCTCGGGCACGCATACGTCGCCCCGCCGGCCGCGCCGTGGGTCTGGGCGCTCTACGGCGGGATGCTGGTGGTGGCGGTCCGGCGTTGGCTGCGCATCAAAGGGACGGTCGCCCTGACGGTGCCGGTGGCGATCCTGTGTGTTTACCTGGCGGGCGACACCGTCCGTCGGCCGGGGCCGGAGCTCGCGGCGAC
>PUPC01000344.1 GCA_003553185.1 Planctomycetota bacterium
TCCGATCAGAGATAGATAGCGAAGTCGCAATTTTGTGAAAGCAATCCTTTCGGACATTCATGGCAACCTGGCTGCTCTGTCAGCGGTGATGGAAGACATCCGCCGCCGGGAGATCGAGGAGATCGTCTGCCTGGGCGACGTGGTCGGCTACGGTCCCAGCCCGCTGGAATGCCTGAAGATCGCTCGGGAGTTCGACATCTGCATCCTCGGGAACCACGAGGAGGCCGTCCTTTTCCGGGCCGGCTCCAAGGATTTCCGGGTGAAGGCCGAGATGGCGATCACCTGGACGAAGGAACAGCTTTTCGACAGGGACCCGCAGGCGGGCGATGAGGCGTCGACGTTCCTGCACAGTCTTCAGGAGACGTACGAGAACGGAGAAGACCTCTATGTCCACGGCTCGCCGCGTCGGCCGCTCCGCGATTACGTCTATCCCAAGGATGTTCGCAACCGGTCCAAGATGAAAGAGATATTCGACCGGGTCGAGCAGTTCTGCTTCTGCGGCCATACCCATCTTCCGGGCGTTTTCACCGAGGACAACCAGTTCATACATCCCGAAGACCTGCCGATGAGCGTTTATCTGACCGGTACAGAGAAGGCGCTGATCAACGTGGGCAGCGTCGGCCAGCCGCGCGACGGCGATATCCGGGCCTGCTACGTGACCTTCGACGGCGACGCCGCCGTGTTCCGCCGCGTCGAATACAACGTGGAACAGACCGTCCAGAAGATATACGCCAGCCGGCGGCTTGATCGGTCGCTGGGTGACCGCCTGAGAGCAGGGAAATAGTGCAAGACAAGAACTCCATCATCGGCCTGATCGTCGCGTTCATCGCGCTGATGCTGTATGTTCAGTTTGTCGTGCCCATCATCAGCCCCCCGCCGGACCCTCCGCCCCCCGACGACCCGGAGCCGCCGATCACGCGCGAGGAAGATCCGGTCCCCGAGGTCACTCCCACCCCCCCGGACCCGGAGCCCGTTCCTGAGCCGGCGCCGGAGCCGGAGCCGGAAGACCCGGACCGCCCCGAGGTGGTCGAGCCGCTCGACGAGCAGCCGCTCAAGGAAGAAATCCGGATGGAGAGCGAGATGTTCGTGGTCAAGCTGACCAACAGGGGCGCCGCCATCCGGAGCGTCCGGTTCAACCGAGATTACTACACCTATCCGGGGCGCGACGAGAAGCTGCAACTGATCACCGAGATCGAGGAGGGCGTCCCCTCGCTCACCCTGCGGCACATCGAGGACCTGGGCCGCCTGGACGAGGTCGTCTGGGAGCACCTGACTCCCGACCGTGACCCGGACGCCCGGCCCGTCGTCGAGTCGTTCCGGGCGCGAGTCCCCGAGCTGGGCGTCGAGGTGATCCGGACATATCGCCTGTACGACCCCGACACCCCGACCGAGGAGGGTGTGGTCGAGCCGGGCCACGACATAAAGGTGGATATCACCGTCGCCAACCTTACGCCGGACCCCGTCGAGTTCAAATATCTGCTCCGCTCGGCGGCCGGTATCGTGCCTCAGCCGGAGGGGCCGCGCCGTTACCACGAGGAACCGTACCGTTCGGCCGAGCAGCGGGAGCTCGAGATCAGTGCCTCGCGCGACGTCGAGGCGATCGCCGGGCGCATCCGTAATAACCGGGTGGACTTGGGGACATACGACCCGGGCGACCGGTACGAGGTCGATGTCGCCCCGGCATTCCTCGGGGTCAAGAATCGCCATTTCGCGGCGGCGCTCGCCCCCGTCGATTTTGGCCGTGGAATCATCGACATCCACTTCGAGGAAATCGGCGAGCACAACGTCACCGCCGACCTCGAGACGCCCCGCTTCGATATCGAACCGGGTGACAGCGTCACCCACAACTACTTTCTCTATGTCGGCCCGCGCAAGCCGGATGTCGTTGCTCCTTACGAGGAGTACGGCCTCGAGGCCATCGTCCACTACAGTTGGCCTGCCACGGTCACCCGGTTCCTGTCGTGGCTGATGCAGGCCCTGTACAGCATCGTGCCCAACTACGGGGTAGTGATCATCCTGCTCACGTTGCTCATCCGGGGGGCGCTGCATCCGCTGACGGTGAAGAGCCAGAAGTCGATGCACAAGATGCAGAAGCTGCAGCCGCTGATCCAGGAGCTCAAGGAGAAGCACAAGGATGACAAGCAGAAGCAGCAGCAGGAGATGATGCAGTTGATGCGAGAGCAGGGGGCGAGCCCGCTCGGCGGCTGTCTGCCCATGCTCATCCAACTCCCGGTCTTCATCGCACTGTTCGGAGTCCTTCGCTATCATCCCGGGCTGCGGCACGCTCCGTTCGCTCTGTGGATCAACGATCTGTCGATGGCCGACCACATGATCGTCTTCCGAGACTGGGAGATGCCCCTGCTCGGGTGGCGGGCCATCAACCTGCTCCCGTTTCTGTGCGCCGGGCTGATGATGGCCCAGCAGCAGATGTCGCCGAAGAGCGACAACCCTCAGGCGCGGCAGCAGCAGAAGATGATGATGTTCATGCCACTGTTCCTGCTGTTTGTCCTGTACACCGCCCCTTCCGGACTGATGCTCTACTTCATGTTGAGCAGCTTGTTCGGCGTGATCGAACAGCGGTACATCAAGAGGCACCTGGAGGCGGAGAGCGAGGCGAAAGAAGCAGCCCCGACGGTCCCCGTCGAAAAGAAACGACAGAAGCGCTCGCCCCAGCGTCGAAAAAAGCGTCGTCGGAAGTAGCCGGCCTGCCCCTTTGATGACGATCCCGTCGAACCGCCCGCCCTGAGAAAAGCATTGACGAGTGTGGCCCGCTTGCATAAGATGTTGCTCCGACGTGGGTGGCAGCGGGCAAAGATCTGCATACCCGCACCGGATATCTGGCCAGACAGAAGCCGGTCATTTCGACAGGAAAAGGAACAGGAACAGAAAAAGGAGACGATTATGGAGCTGCCAGCCGCGTTGACCAAGACGAACCTCGAGGGGATTCCCCTGCAGCGCCGAGGCAAAGTCCGTGATATCTACGAGCTTGACGGGCGGTTGCTGATCGTGGCGACCGACCGCATCTCGGCCTTCGATTCCGTCCTCGGCTCGGGCATCCCGCTCAAGGGCAGGGTCCTCACCGAGCTGTCCCTGTTCTGGTTCGATACGCTCGAGAATGCATCCGACAACCACCTAATTACGGCGGACGTCGATGAGATGGGCGAGGCCGTCGCCCGGTACGCCGACGAACTCCGGGGTCGGACGATGCTGGTACACAAGGCCGATGTCGTCCCCGTCGAGTGCGTCGTTCGCGGCTACCTGGTCGGATCGGGTTGGCGCGACTACCAGGAGTCCGGCTCCTGCTGCGGCGTCGAACTGCCGTCTGGCCTGGCCCAGGCCGACCGGCTGCCCGAGCCGATCTTCACCCCCGCCATCAAGGCGGAGAGCGGGCACGACGAGAACATCAGCTTCGAGAAGGCCTGCGAACTCCACGGCGAAGAACTGATCTCCGAACTGCGTGACCGGAGCATGGCACTCTACCAGGAAGCGGCCGACTTCGCCGCCGACCGGGGGATCATTATTGCCGATACCAAGTTCGAGTGGGGGCAGGTCGACGGGCGGCTCGTCCTCATCGACGAGATTCTCACCCCCGACTCCTCGCGGTTCTGGCCGGCCGACCAATATCGCACAGGGACCTCGCCGCCCTCGTTCGACAAGCAATACGTCCGCGACTGGCTCGAAGCGGAGTCCGGATGGGACAAGGAGCCACCCGCTCCGCCGCTGCCCGATCACGTCGTCGAGAAGACGACCGAGAAGTACCTCGACGCCTACCGAAAACTGACCGGTCGGGAGACACTTCCGTAGGGCCTGCAGGCACCGCGGCGGGCGGACAGCCCCGATGAAGATCATCGCCGACAACAACATCGCGTACGCCGACCGGGCGGCCGCCTGCCTGGGCGAAGTCGAGGTCGTCGACGGGGCCGACCTGTCGGCCGAGCGGCTGCGGGACTGCGACATCCTCCTGTGCCGGTCCACCCGGCGGATCGACGCCGCGATGCTCGAGGGGACGAACGTTCGGTTCGTGGCCACCGCCACCATCGGGACCGACCACATCGATTTCGACTACCTGAAAGAGCACCACATCGGGTTCGCCTCCGCCCCGGGCAGCAACGCCAACTCGGTCTCGGAGTACGTCGCCTCCGCACTGCTCGTGCTCGCCGAGCGGCACGGTCGGCGCCTGCGCGATATGACGCTCGGGGTGATCGGGGTGGGCAATGTGGGCAGCCGCGTCGTCCGAAAAGCGAAAGCACTCGGGATGAGCGTACTCCCGAACGACCCGCCGCTCGAACGCGAGACCGGGGACATCCGGTTCCGCCCCATCGAGGACCTGATGGAGGCCGACGTGCTCACCGTTCATGTCCCGCTCACCCGCGAGGGGCAGGACGCCACCTACCACATGATCAATGAGCCGTTCCTCAGACAGATGCGGTCGGGGGCGATGCTGATTAACACCTCGCGCGGTGCCGTCGTCGACGGCCAGGCGCTGGAAACTGCCCTCTCCGACGGCCGGCTCGAGGCAGCCGTGCTCGACGTGTGGGAGGGCGAGCCGATGATCGACACCGACCTGCTCGCCAAGGTCGATATCGGCACCCCCCACATCGCAGGATACTCGCTGGACGGGAAGGCGAACGGGACGAAGATGGTGGTCGACGCCGCGTGCGAGTTCCTGGGCATCGAGACCCGGTGGGACCCGGCGGCCGACCTGCCCCCGCCGGATGTCCCCGAAATCAAGCTTGATGCGACCGGGCTTGACGACGAGGACGTGGTCCGCCGGGCGGTGTTCGCCCTGTATGATGTCCGCCGGGACGACGAAGAACTCCGCCGCATACCGACCGACGACACCCGCGGCGATTACTTCCGGAGATTGAGAAAGGACTACTGGCCGCGGCGGGCGTTCCACCACACCCGCGTCGAGGTCGCCGGCGGCTCGCCCGAGCTCGAGGCCGCCCTGGCCGGACTCGGCTTCCGGGTCGCCTGACCCGGCGCCGGTCAGAGCTCGATGCGGCTCATCACCACTTGCGAGAAGTTCTCGCCCACCAAATCATATCCATCGGCGTTCGGATGCACCAGGTCCTCGCTGTAGGTCTGGGCGTCCTCTTCGTTGAACAGGTCCAGCCCGTTCACATAAAACAGGCGGCGGTCCCCGGCATTGACCAGACGCCGGTATGCGTCCTCGGCCTCCGCCCGCATCCCTTGCAGGGTGAACCCGACTTCGTTGGGCGTGGCCTCCCACGGCGGCGCACCGAGCGCCGAGACAATCACCATCGGGGTGTCGGGGTGCTTCTCGCGAATGATTTCGACCATCCCGATGATCGCCGGCCGGAACGTCCGGGGCGAGAGCGAAGCGGCCCCCATCACATTGATCCCGACCTTCAGCGAGATGAAGTCGGCGGGCAGGTCGCGGATCAGCCGTGCGACCATCGGATCGAGATGGCACTGGCCGCCGAAGCCGAGGCAAGTCAGGTTCAGGCCGTGCCGTCGGGCGACAATCGCGGGCCAGGTACGGGCCGGGCTGTGCGCGCCCCGGCAGTTGGTGATCGAGCTGCCGTAGGTGGTCCAGCGCGGGCGGTCGTCGGGCACCGCCCTGGCGGCCGCTCCGGGTTCCAACAGCAGCCCCCGGATGCGGGTGGGAGAGTGTACGGCCAGCCACAGTTCCACGACTCGGTCGCCCCCGGGGACGTTTTCGAAGACAACCTGCTCGTCGGTATGTTCCACGGCTTTCGATCCGATCAGGTCGCCTTCGATGGTCAGGTCGTACCGGCGGGGGTCCACCTCTCCCCGGCTGCTTTCGTCGGGCAGCACGGGCAGGAAGTCGAGCCCGATACGGGCCGAGTTGGTCCGGAACCGGAGCCGTACACCGGACCCCTTCTGCGCCTGCCACGGGAGGCCGTCTTCGGGCGGGAACAGGCCGCGATCCTCGAACGGGATGCGCCAGGCCCGTATCCAGCCGTGGCCCTCTTCGAGCGACACCGCGCCCTCAAAAAAAAGCGGATTGATCGCCAGTGTGGCCAGTTCTGCCATTGCACCTCCATCTGTCGGCACGGTCGGTCAGCCCAAGATTGTGCGTTCTTTCGGCACACAGTCAAGCAGCCGCCCGAGCTGTAACGGAACCGCGCAGGAAACTCGCTCCTACTCAGAGCTTGAAATGGGGGCCATGCCCCTGCGCATTTCCGGTCTTTTCCGGCAATTGACTTGCACTGATACGCTGGGTCGCGTACTATAAAGTAGTGGGTAGTTGCAGCTTGTCCTTACTCGGGCGCGAGGAGTTGAAATGATTCGACGGGTTATTTGCATCCTATCCCTGGCAATTCTCATTGGCGGTCCCGCCGTGGCGGACGATGCGACCGAACTCAGGGAGGCCGGCATACGGGCCGCCCACGCCGAGGCCTTCCAGAACCTGACCAGCCGCCTGTACGAGATGTCGGCGGGCCGACATCAGGCGGAAGCCATCGTGTTGCGTGACGCGGGGCTTCGCGGGCAGGTGGAAACGGCGCTGATCGTCGCCGCCCGAGACACCGAGCCATACGTGGACCGGCCGGGCATCGTGACGGTGGTGCTCACATTCGATACCAACGAACTGCCGTTCAACGTCCGGAACGAGATTCGAGACCTGCCCCGCTACCTGCGAGCAGACGGCGTGGCACACGAGGGGCACGCATTCGAGGTCGAGCAGCGGGTTGTCGCCGATCTGCCCGATGTCGTCGCTGCATGGGCGGAAGAGCCCGTCGAGGCCACCGGACAGCACCGAACCCGGCGAGCCCGGACCGACGCGGACCGGGAGGCGGCCCGTCGCCAAGCCGCCCGGGAAGCACTCGATTCGCTCCGCGACCAGGTATATGGACTGTCGATCGCCGAGGACGTTACGATCGGCCAGTTTCTCGACGCCCATCCCGACCTGCGGCCCGCAGTCAACAGCTTGCTGGCCGCCGCGCTGGGAGGGCCGCAGCTCGTCAGCGAGCGGATCGACGACGACGGGCGCTCGTACACAGCCGAGATGAAACTGTCTGTTCCCCCCAACCTGCTCCTGCGAGCGCTCCGCATCGGCCCGTGGCGAGCCATCGAAGCGACGTCGATGACCGGCTCGGCCATGGACCTCGCCCGGACGAACGCCTTTCGGAACGCGCGAAGGCAGCTCCGCCGCAAGATCCACTCGATCGAATTCGCAACCGGAGAGCGGGCGTCCACCCTCATCGAGAGGAGGGAAGGCGTCCGCGAGGAGATCGATCAACTGATCGAACGACAGCCCATCCGGCTGGTCGAGTTTACCCCCGCCGGGATGGCGAGAATCCACATGCAGATTCGGACCGACGACCTGCCGGCCGAGGTGACCCGCGCCGCCCGTCGGGACGATGATCCGATCATTCGAGCCATCGGCGGAGGCATCTCCGTCCACGTTGATGAAGAGGACGAGGAAGAGAACGAAAACGAAGAGGATGAGGACGAATAGTGACTGACTCCCCCCGTACGAAATCCACCCGCCCGAGCCGCTTGGTGTGGGTCATCCTGGCTTCCGGCCTTTTGGTTGTCGGATGTGCCGCCGGCCCCGACCCGGTCCTTATCGGAACGGGAAGCGCGGGGGTGTCCACCTATGAAGACCGGGGTATGGAACTGGAAGACGCCCGCCGCGTCGCCCGTGTGGATGCCGCTCGCGCCGCGCAGTGGGACCTGCTCGAACGCTACGCCGGGGCGGTGCTGCCGCCCGAGGAGGTCGATCCGTTTCTTGCAGAGGTTCGCCAGGTGCTCGATGACGCACCCGGCCTGATCCACGGGGTGACCATCGAGCGGGCCACCGCAGACCGAGACGAAAGGGAATACCACGCCGTGGTCACGTCGTCGGTCAAGGAACTCCGAGCGGCCCTGGGCGAAGGGCCGACCCCGAGGGACCCGATCACCCATCCCATCGAATGGCCCGGTACGACCGGCGGCTTGCCCGACGAGTAGGCCGAACTGCCCCCTTCCACACACCTGAAATCCACTGCTCGCAAGACCGTACAATCGGCTTGTGGCCGCCGTCGGCGGACTGTTCTTGCAATTCTCCCGCACAATCGACGCGAGCCGGCGGGGGGATGTCGTCGGGAAGGAGAGCGGGCGGGCGGTTAATCTGCCCGGTGGGGCCGGTTGTCGGATTCCTCGAGCTCGATCTTGAGTGCTACGTCGTTCTGGACCTCGGGCAGGTCGAGCCGCAGGGTACTGCCTTCGAGCTGAACGCGGCGGGTGTCCGTGACCTCCCCCTCATAGGTGTCCCAGAACTCGACGCGATAGACGCCGTTCTGCAGGCCGGGCACCACAAGCGTACCCCCGCTCACCGCAGGGATGCCATCAAGTGTTCTGACCAGGCGGCGATGATAGACGTAGGCGTTGACCGATGAGTCGTTCTGAAGTCCGACGGCCTGGAGGGCATTGCCCGGCGATTCGACAGTCAGCTCACTCTGAACCAGATCCCGGCCGCGCCGATCCTCTCCCTCCATATAGTTGGCTATCGCCCGGTAGTGCTGGTACTTGTCGGTAAAGTGGATGTACGGCCACCACCAGAACCCGGTGTTCCCGGCGTATGGCACCATCGCCATCGACCAGATGCCGGTGTGGAGCTCGGCGTCCAGGACCTGGGGGGTATTTCTCGCCCAATGGCCGCCGTACTCGGCGATGAGTACGGGCCGGTCGAACTGGCCGAGTTGGTTGTGATATGCTCGCCGCATCGCCTCGACGGCCCCGGCTCTGCCGAGCGGGCCGTGGGCGCTGTATGCGTTGCTCTGGACGAACTCGAGTTCGGTCTGGTTCCAGATTCTCCGCTCCCACGAGCGGCCGACGTGGCTGGTCACGATGTGGTTGAACGGGTCCTTCTCTTTCACATAGCGGGCCATCTCGTCGTGCCACTGGTCGAGCTGTCGGCCGTCTCCGTATCCGTCGATGAACTCGATCTCGGTGGAGAGCGACCAGCTCATGATGTGCGGGCTGTAGCCCCACCGGGCGATGGTATAGCGCATTCGGTTGCGATACTTCCGCTTGGCGCGCTCATCCGTGAAGAAGTCGCGGGCCTGAGCGAGGAATCCGCCATTCTCGCGATTGTAGGGGTTGTGCTCCCACTCGGCGTCCACATTGGTGCTGAACTGGCCGTGGTTCATGGTGTCGAGCATGATGTAGATGCCGCGCCGGCCCGCTTGCTCGACCAGGTAGTCGAGCCGCCAGGCGTTCTCCATGTTGTACCGGCCAATGCCGGCGAAACCCGGCCATTCTTCGTTCCATTCGAGGCCGCACCACCACGAACACATCCAGATGCGTGCGGCGTTCTGGCCCGCCTGTTCCATCTCCCGGAAGTACTCGTCGTAGATGAACGTGCCCTTGTTTTCGGGCAGTTCGAATTCGTACTCGTAGGGGTGGCGTTCGTCGGAGGGCGACCGGAGGTTGTGGCCGATGGGATAGAAGAACTCGCCGGTGCAATGCTCGAAATAGTGGTGGTCCTTCTCCGATACCCGCACGTACCCCCGCGCGTCCGAGTGCGTCACCTCGAAGGTGACGGGGTCGTCCTTCTGCAGCGTCTCGCCGTTGACCTCCAGATAGCACGTCCACGTCCCGGGTACGGGCGTGGCGAATCGGACTTTCCACCAGGACGGTCCGGCAGCGGTCAGCTTCTCCGCACCATCGACCAGCTCGCGCTCGTACCCGAGAGCGAAGAAGGCGGGGACCCGCACGCTTTGCCCGTCCGGCCCGGTGAAGTGGCCCCAGATGTCGGCCTCCGCCGCATCGAACGGGTTCTCGAACACGCGGGCCAGCTTGAACGACAGCTCGAATTTCTCGAACTGGCCCACCTCATCGGTGTTCGTCTTGAGCTCGGTCAGGCGGATGGGCCGCGGCGACCGGGGATCAGGCCACAGTTCGATGTTGTCGATATAGACCCGGCCCCTGTAGTCGTCGAACTCGCCCTCTTCGCCCTCCTGCGGCATGCCGAAGATGCGGATGCCCAGCTTGCGGATGCGCTGGGCGACGTATCCGTCCCACTCGCGGTCGTGGTCCCGCGCTTCCCAGATTTGGCTATCCGGCGAGATATCGACGATCACCTTGGTCCAGTCCCCGGGCCGCAGCATCGCCTCGGGGGTGGTCTCGTACCACCACCAGTCGCGTTCGCGGAGAAAGACGGACGCCCGCATGTGGTTCGGCGCGTCGGGCGGGACGTACACATCGAAGGCGAGTTGGGCGTACCCGTGCCAACTCTCGGATATCTGTGATTGAATTGCCGCCACGCCGGGGAACCACCCGTCCATCCTGAGCGACCGACGACCGCGGCTGGCGACCCTGCCCCGCTGCATTCGGGTGCGCGGGCTGAGGTCCTCGGCGGCCTGCCAGCTGCCGAGCGTTCGCCCGAAGTCAGTGACACGGCGGCGTTCCCCGAACTCCGCCGCCTGGGGATGTCGGCTCACCACTTCCTTGTCGCCCAGCGGCAGGCGGGCGAGCAGACGGCCGGCCTCTCGATGCCACTGCTCCGCGCGGTTGGCGGGCATGGCCATCCATAACTCGAATTGCGATACGGCGGGTGAATGGCCCCACCGGGCGGCGATGTACGACGCCTTCTGGTCGAACAGGTCGAGAACCGTCCTCCGGTCGCCGGAGGCGAGCTCAATCGGTTTGTTGAGGAAGTATTCGCTGGGAACGTCGAGCCGGGCGAATTCGGCGGCTTCCCCATGCTGGCCATCGCCCCCCGATCGGAGCGGGTTGGAGAACCAGTTGAACGTTCGGCCCCAGTCGAGCTCCTGTTCCGACTCGGTGAACGCGAAGTGGAACGGCTCCTCGGAGTTGAGTGCGAGCGGCAGGGCGAAACCCGCTGCCTCGGCCTTGTCAAGCAGCCGATCGAAGCGCCAGGCGGCCTCGAGGTTATAGCGTCCGAGACCCTGGTATCCGCCCCAGGCGGCGGTCCATTCGAGCGGGACCCACCACGCCTCGGCCCGGTCCTCCAGTCGGGAGTGGTCGGCCAGCTTCCAAATGGGCTCGCCTTCCGTGTCGAGCGAGAAAGCGAATTCGTTCGGTCGCACTCGGCGGGTGAGCACAAAGTGTTCCCACTCGGTCAGGTCGGGCGCGGAGGGGCCGACGATGTCGGCTGGACGGTCGCGGGGCGCGTCCACCACGATCCGGCCGGCGTGTAACTCGGTCGGCTCATCGCCATCGACCGCATGCACGACCCAGCGGTAAGTCCCCGGCCCGGGCGGGACCAGTCGCGCTCGCCAGGAGGCGGCGCCCACCGGCTTCAGCCGCCCGCCGTCGGTCTCCCGATAGGCCTGATAGAAATAGGCGGGGGCCGTGGTTCGCCCGTTGGGTCCTTCCATCGATACCGAGACCAGGCCCTTCTCGAACGGGTTTTCGTAGCTTCGCGAAAGCCGAAAATCGACCGTGGCCGGCTCGCCCGCCGTCGGCCGGTCGGTTACCACATTCGCATCATAGATGAACAGGTCCGGTTCGGACTCGGCCGCCGCCGGCTCGAGGGTCACGTCGTCGATATGCAGTCGGCCTCGATACGGTTCGGACGAGAATACCGCAATCTGGGCCGCCCGGACCCGCTGGCGGGCGTAGCCGTCCCACTCCCGCAGGTGGCCTCGCGGAACCCAGTGGCTCGACAGTTGGTCCAGGCCGAGTTCGATCCGGCGAGCCTGCGTTCCGGTGATGGTCACGGGCTCGGCCGTCTGGTACCACCATCCGTTCCACGTTACCAGGCCGATAACGATGCTCAACGGCTGGGCGGGCGCCCGGTCGACGCGCACGGTGAGCGACAGCCGCCCGAACGCGGTCCAGTCCTCGTCCAATTCGACCTTTCGCACGCACTGTGCCGGCGGCGATATTTCCCATCCGCCCTCCGGGGTGGCGAGTGCGTGGATGCCCTCGGCTCGGGCCGCCCCCGCTGTTGCGAGGGCGGTCATTGCGGCCAGGCATAGTACCGATAGGCGGGTCTTCATTCGCGGGTAATCTCCCGGACAAACTCGATGATCGAACCGGCGATCGCCTTGTGGGCGTCGGCCCCGGCGTGCCGTCCGGTCCCCCAGCCGGCCTGTTCGACCGCGGGCTGCGGGTCGGCCAATCCGGCCCCGCTGATATCGGCGAGGGTGGTGAGCACCTGTTGGTATCGTTCGGTGCGGTGGGTGAGGTGTGCCGGTGCTGCCGGCATGATCAGGCCCACTTTCCGCGTGCCCCGGTCGCGTGCCAGCCCGGTGATCAGGTCAATTGCGCGTCGGAACTCCTCGATGTCGGTCCCGAACCGGGCCTCTTCGCTGCCGAGGAAGAAGAGCATGATGTCGTACCGGCGTGCCAGGCCGGATTTACTGAACGCCGCCACCGTACGCAGGATGCCGCAAGCGGCGTTGTCTTCGCAGGTGGTATGGGCGACTGTCAGAAAGTCGAACTCCGCCATGACGTTGCTGGCCTTCAAGGCGGCCACATACGACCGGTTCTCGTCCCTGGCCAAAAGGTCGCCGACCAGCAGCCCGGACGACGGGTCGAGCTTGCCGCCGGAGACAACCGTCCTCGCCCATCGGGCGACCGCCCACCGGCTGTGCCGCTCGCGCGTCTGACGGCGAACGACGAGGATGGCTCGCCGGCCTTGATTGTCAACCAGATGGTTGTCTTGCACACTCAGCTCGGGCAGATTGACGGAGGCCGGGTATATGATGATGGTGGGGAGTGACTGACTCCGCCCGTGGAGCTCGACCTCCAGATCGAGGTGGAGCGGTTGGGACAGCCAGGCGGGTCGGAGCCGGAACTCGAACTGGCTCTCTTCGCCCCCGTTCACCGGGATGTCGCGAGTCCGGTCGAGCCATTGTCGGCCGGTCGGCGTAGATACGGAACAGGTGACGCGGGCCCGAGCGGCGTCGTCTGCCCGGTTCACGATCGTACCGCATACCGACACCACCTCGCCGTCGTAGACAAGGTTGGGCAGATAGTCCAACCGGATGGTGGCGGGAGATTGCGCTTCGAGTGCGGTCGCGGCCCCCGAGAGCAGGAGCCATACCGCGACGCAGCTATACCACCCGCGCCAGTTTCTTGGTGTCATCGTCCGCATTGAACAGGCACACAAAACTTGGACGTCTGGCCGGGACGCCGCGATATAGTTATTCTACCGGTCACCGGCGCCAGTTCAAGCTCGGAGCATGCGGAGGCCTTTGCGATGTCCCCTTTCAGACGAGATGCCGGCACTGGCTCCGCCGGCGATCGGGGCGGCATCCGCCAGTTTTTAGATACTATGGGGCCGCGAAGCCCTCGATGTAACGTTGACGGGCCTTACCCGACATAGCATCCCCGTCCTCCCCACCGATGCTCCGCTTTTTCGCCCCGTCCGACCGCTATGCGGCCTGGACGAGGCTGCGTATCCTGTCGGCCTGTTTCTCCTTCACCCGCCCGAGGGCCATCGCCAGCATCACCGACAGGGCGAGCCCGCAGCGAAGACGCATCTTGCGAAGGCCACGGATGTAGTGGCGCTCGAACCCGAACGACACGTCCAGCCGGCTGTTCACCCGCTCGA
>PUPC01000036.1 GCA_003553185.1 Planctomycetota bacterium
CGCAGCGGCTCGATCGGCCAGGTCTATCCGAACAATCCGGTCGCCGACGACCCCGACAACCCCCCGGTCTGGCTCTCCCGTGCCCTGGGCCACAACCTTCGCGGCTACATGAGCTTGGACCGGCTGGTCAAGCGGGCCGTCGAGTTCGACCCGGACCTGATCCACGCACAGGGCTGGGAACTCGCCCACGTGACGGCCCGGCTCGTCCGCCGGATTCGCAAGCCGTATGTCCTCTCCATCAGCGACCTGGTCGACCCCGGCCGGTCGGTCTCCCAGTCGAGGCGGTTCCTTCGGGGGGTCACCGCGGCGAGCGAGGCGATCCGCGTGGACCTGGTCAACCGCCACCATGTCCCTCGCGACCTGATCCGGGTGGTGCCCGGCGGAGTCGACGCCTCGATGTATCCCACACGAGAGCCGGGTATGACCGATTCGGCGGTCCCCGTTATCGGCATGATCGGCCGCCTGGTCGCCAGCCAGGGGCAGGAGCAGTTTCTGGGGATGGCCCATCTGCTGTCGGTCCGCGGGCTCCGGGCATTGTACGTGATCAGCGGCGAGGGGCCCGACCGCAAGCTGTTGAAGAACCTGATTACGGACCTCAATCTGACGGCGCAGGTGACCCTCGTGCGGCATCCGGTCGACCAGATTCAGGTCCTCCGGGCTCTCGACGTGCTCGTGGTCCCGTCACTCCGCGAGGCGCTGGGGCTGCCCATTATGGAGGCGATGGCCTGCGGCATCCCGGTCGTCGCCGCCAGTGCCGGCGGGGTGTTCTCGCTGGTCGAGAAAGAGAAGACCGGCCTGCTCGTGGCGAAGAACGACCCCGACGCGCTGGCCGGGGCGGTCGAGCGTCTGCTGGACGATCGGGATGAGGCGGCCCGACTGGCCAGACGGGCCCGGAAACGAGTCGCCAACCACTTCAACGTCGAGGAAGCGGCACGCCAGATGATCGAGGTCTATAACGGCTCGAAACGCACCGCCGCCGAGGCGACCACCGTCCTGAGCACCCGCTGACTCTCGAGCTCGGCATCCCGCGATCAGCCGGTCAGTTGTCCAGCCCGACGAACTTTCTGAAGTTCTCGGAGAACAGCCGGCGGACGTCGCGCTCGATGTCCGACCTCTGCACCGTCCAGCCCGCGTCGATCAGGTCGGCGTACTTCTCGGCCAGCACGTCGGCGATCACCTTCCGGGAGTGGCTCCACTTATAGATGAGCTGGTCGAGCACCCGGGCGTCCGAGTGCTGCGGGATGAACCGGGTCCCGAGCAGCTCGATCCGCTCGGCGGTCATCTCGGCGATCACGCTGGGGATGTTCAGCCACCACCAGCATCCGAACACCATCAGGTTGCTGAACTTGCGGGCGGTCACCGCCAGCTCGTGCTGGTTCTCGCGGGACAGGCAGGTCACCAGGAACTTGTTCTCCGGGTTGCCCCCGCACAACCGCTCGAGGACGCCGATGTCGGCCTTCCCCACCCCGTCCCCGGCGAGCTGGAGCGGCGGATTGATAAGCTTCTTCACCCCGATCATCATGGCGAACGGCAGGGCGCGTTCGCGCGAGAACGGCAGGATGCACTTCTCGAGCAGCTTCCCCCGAGCCGAGTCTTCGGGGTAGGCGAACGTCGGCGGGAGCGAGGCCGCCATGTACACCGGCTGCATCACCTCGGCGTTGTCGGCGAGGAACCGCCGCACCTCGCCGCAGGTGTTGTCGTCGAGTCCCTCGGACACGTCGTAGCCGCCGGCTCGGAGCACGGCGACCGCGCCCGGCCAGTCGTTCAGCAGGCCGTCGATGCGAAGCGCGGCGAGGAACCGCGGGTCGCGCTCGCTCAGTTCGGCCCACACCGCCTGCTCGGCCGGGTCCAGCACGTCGTTCGTCATCACCGCCGCCTCGACGTTCGACTGGTCGAACACCAGGTCGATGTAGTCATCGACCTTGGTCGATGCGAAGTACTCGCGGACCTGGCTCAGCGTCGTCTTCTCCAGCTCGAACCCGAGCGCCCGGAGCGTGGTGACCACGCCTCGCGTGGCCTCGGAGACGGGGGTGTTGCGGACGAACAGCGTGTTCCACACCAGCTCGGCCTGGTCCGCCTTCGTCATCGCGTAGAACTCGTCGGGCGAGGTCGGGTCGTTGATGAGCGTCTCGCAGATGAGGTAGTGGTAGTCGAGCAACTCGTCGATGCCCCAGAGCAGCAGGTCGCCGAACCGGGCGCTGTAGAGATGGGTATGCACGTCCAGCACCGGGGTCTGGTTGACCACGGCCGACACGGTCTGTTGCAGCTCGGATTTCTTCATCGGATCGCCTTTCTGTTCACGAGTTCCCGGGACCAACACGCGAATGATAGCGGCCTGACGCGGGCCGGTCAACCGCCTGGACGTACCTGGTGGGGGCATGGGCGCGTGGGAGAAAGGGAGCGTGGGAGCATGGGAGAAAGGGAGAACGGGAGCATAAGCGCATGGGCGCATCATCTTCGCGACAAGCTGAAATTATTCAACGTGGCGGTTTCCTTCTCGCATCGCCCGCCCGGACCCTGTAATCCCGGACCTGTGTACCGGCCGCAGAAATTCGGGCAGCGTGCTTCAACCCCTCTCCCTGGCAGGGAGAGGTCGGCCGCGAAGCGGACGGGTGAGGGTCGATCGTGACTGGAACCGCAGATAAACGCAGAGCCATCCTCCCTGGCGGGTGGGGTCGATCCCCTGCTTCGCATTTCGTGTTTCAATATTCTCCCTGCCGGGTGATGGTCGATCTTGACCGGAACCTCCTGTTTTCGCTCAGCGTCCCCAGACAATGGTGGCGTCCGGGAGTGCCTTTTGCAATTCGGCCGCGCCCTCGTCGGTGACCTGCGTGCCTCTCAGCACAAGCGTCCGCAACTTGGTCAGGCCCCGGAGGAGCTCGATCCCGTCGTCGGTGACTTGCGTGCCTCTGAGGACAAGCCGCCTCAGCTCGGTCATCCCCCGGAGGTTCTCGAGCCCCTCGTCGGTGACCTGCGTGCCAAAC
>PUPC01000053.1 GCA_003553185.1 Planctomycetota bacterium
CGTGGGCCATGGCAGCGAACCCGCCGATAACGACAAAATCCACCCCGGCGTGGATTAACCGGGCAAGGAGACCTTCCAGATCATCGCGCCGATCGCTCATCCGACTCCTTCATGGCTCGTCGCAGTGCGGTGGCATCCGCCAGGGCGCGGCAGTGTGCTCGGATGCGTTCGGCAGGGGTCTTCCGAAGATTCGCCTCAAGCAGGGACATGTCGACGCCGTGCTCCTCCGCCGCTTTCCACGCCGGCCCCGTCTCCGATTGTCGCTTTCTCTCTGCCATAAACGCTGCCTGGTGTTCATGCGTCTGCCTTACCACATTTTATACGTTTCCCATGATCCGAGCGCAAGCCCTATGATGACTGCGGCTATCACACCGCAGCGGTTCCTTCCTGTCCGACAGCGGCCGGATGCCGCCCGTTGGCTTACGTAAACGCAAACTCGCCGTCGCGGGCATCGACGGTGACGGTGCTGCCCTCGGGGTAATCGCCTTCGAGGATGCGCATCGACAGCGGGTTCTGGATTCGCTGCTGGATGACCCGCTGGAGCGGGCGCGCCCCGTACACCGGGTCGTAGCCCTCCTCCGCGATGAGGTCGCGCGCGGTGTCGGTCACCTCGAGCCGAAGCCGCTGCTGGCGGACCATCTCTTCGAGCTCGCGCAGCCGCAGGTCGACGATCTGTCGGATCTCCTCTCGGCCCAGCGAGTGGAAGATGATGGTCTCGTCGACGCGGTTGAGGAACTCAGGCCGAAACTCCTGTCGGAGCGCCTGCTCGACTCGCTCGCGCACGACGGCGTCGTCGGGCGGCTGGCCCTTGGTTGCCAGCGATTCGGCGATGAACTGGCTGCCGATGTTGCTGGTCATAATGACAACGGTGTTGCGGAAATCGACGGTCCGGCCGTGCCCGTCGGTCAGCCGCCCGTCGTCGAGCACCTGGAGCAGGATGTTGAACACCTCGCGGTGGGCCTTCTCGATCTCGTCGAGCAGGATGACCGAGTAGGGTCTGCGACGAACGGCCTCGGTGAGCCGCCCGCCCTCCTCGTAGCCGATGTATCCGGGCGGCGCCCCGATGAGCCGGGCGACGGCGTGCTTCTCCATAAACTCGGACATGTCGATGCGGACCATGGCGCCCTCGTCGTCGAACAGGAACTGGGCGAGCGCCTTACACAGTTCTGTCTTGCCCACCCCGGTCGGCCCGAGGAACAGGAACGAGCCGATGGGCCGGGCCGTGTCCTGGAGCCCGGCCCGGGCGCGGCGGACCGCGTTGCTGACGGCGGAGACGGCCTCGTCCTGTCCGACGATCCGCTGTCTGATCCGGTCCTCCATCTTGAGCAGCTTCTTCTTTTCGCCCTCGAGGAGACGGGAGACGGGGATGCCCGTCCACCGGGCGACGACCTCGGCGACGTCCTCGGCCCCGACCTCCTCTTTCAGCAGTCCGCCCTGCTCCTGCAGCTCGGCGAGCCGGTCTTGGGCCTCGGTCAGTTCTTTTTCGAGCTCGGGGATGCGTCCGTATCGGATCTGTGCGACCTTGTCCAGTTCGCCGCGCCGCTGCAGGGTTTCTTCCTCGACGTGTGCCTCGTCGATGGCGGCCTTGGTCTCGCGGACCCGCTGGATGGCGCCCTTCTCGTTCTCCCATCGGTTGCGAAGGTTGCTCTCTTTTTCCCGGAGTTCGGCAAGTTCTTTTTCCAGGTTGGCCAGCCGCTCTTTCGACGCCTTGTCAGATTCCTTGCGGAGCGCTTCGCGCTCGATCTCGAGCTGCATCACGTCGCGGGTGACCTGGTCGAGTTCGACGGGCATCGAGTCGATCTCCATCCGCAGCCGGGACGCCGCCTCGTCGATGAGGTCGATGGCCTTGTCGGGCAGGAACCGGCCGGTGATGTAGCGGTCGGAGAGAGTGGCGGCGGCGACCAGCGCCCCGTCCTGGATGCGGACGCCGTGGTGCACGTCGTACCGCTCCTTGAGCCCGCGCAGGATGGCGATGGTGTCTTCGATGCTCGGCTCGCTGATGTACACCGGCTGGAACCGGCGTTCGAGGGCGGCGTCCTCCTCGATGTGTTCGCGGTATTCATCGAGGGTGGTCGCCCCGATGCAATGGAGCTCGCCGCGTGCCAGCGCCGGCTTGAGCATGTTGGATGCGTCGACCGAACCCTCGGCGGCTCCGGCTCCGACGACGGTATGGAGTTCGTCGATGAACAGGATGATTTGCCCTTCGCTCTCGGTGACGTTCCTGAGCACGGCCTTGAGCCGGTCCTCGAACTCGCCCCGGTACTTGCTGCCAGCGACCAGGGCGCCGATATCGAGGGCGACGATCCGTTTGTCTTTGAGCCCCTCGGGCACATCGCCGTTCACAATCCGCCCGGCAAGCCCTTCGGCGATGGCGGTCTTGCCCACGCCGGGATCGCCGATGAGCACCGGGTTATTCTTGGTGCGGCGGGAGAGGACCTGGATGACTCGCCGGATCTCCTCGTCGCGCCCGATGACCGGGTCGAGCTTGCCCTGTCGGGCGGCGTCGGTCAGGTCGCGGCCGAACCGCTCGAGCGCCTGGTACTTGCTCTCGGGGTCCGGGTCGGTGACTCGCTGTCCGCCTCGGACGGCCTTCAGAGCCTCGAGGATGCGGTCGCGGGTGACCCCGGCGTTGCGGAGCACCTGCCCTGCGGGCGACTCGGTATCCTCCGCCATCGCCATCAGCAGGTGTTCGGTGCTGACGTATTCGTCCTTGAGCTGCCCGGCCTCGTCCCACGCCTTGTCGAACGCGCGCTTCAGGGCGGGCGACATGTACGCCTGTTGGGCGCCGCCGCCGGAGACCTCGGGCAGTTTGTCCAGCTCGCTGATGGCTGCGGCCTTCACGCTGGCGACATCTGCGCCCAGTTTCTGGAGCGTCGGGATGATCGCTCCTTCCTCCTGGGCGAGCAAGGCGATGAGCAGGTGCAGCGAGTCGACCTCCTGGTGGTTGGACTTCTCGGCCAGCGACTGGGCCTCGCGCAGTGCTTCCTGTGCTTTCAGGGTGAATTTGTCGAATCGCATAGCATGACTCCTTATCTTTATCTTTTATACGCCTTATAGGACGCAGAAGTCGTATGAGGCATATCAAGTGGTTTGGTTTTTCGGCGGCTACCAGTTCCCCGGTGCGTCGAAGACGGTCCGTTCGAGGTGTTCCTTCGGGTGCTCGCGATGCCATTCGATGGAGCTTTCGATCGACCGCCGGACATCGTACTCGGGCGGGCCGAGCAGCTTGACCAGGCGAGCAGCGTCACCGAGGAAGACGGGCATCTGCCCTCGGGTGTCGGTAAACTCGGGGACGATGCCCAAGATGTCGGCGCTGATGCGGGCCATGTCCTCGATGGAGACCACCTCAGTGCCCCCGACGTTGACGATCCGCGGCACGCTGGGCAGCTCGGCCAGTTCGATCGAGTAGCGGACGCAGTCGGGCATGAACAGCGGTGTAAAGAGGTTGGGCGTCTCGAAGCAGACCGAGACCGGTTCGCCGCGAAGCTGGGGAACGATGACCCAACTGTGCGGGAACCCGTTGTGCCGGCTCCAGGGCCAGTAGTACCGAAGGACGACCACGTCCTGCCCCTCTGTCTCGGCGATGGCCTCGGAGACGATCTCCATCCCGAACTTATAGGAGTGGTAGGGGGTGGCGTCGGGCCGACGGACCTCTTCCTCGGTGACGGGGGTGGTCGATGGGGCGCAAACGCCCCCGGTCGAGGCGAGCAGGAACCGGTCGGCGTTCCGGTACTTCTTGAGCAATTCGACCACGCCCTTGACCGAGACGAGATAGGCCTCGCGTTCTTCCTTGTGGTTTCGGACCGTCCAGGTGACCGCCTGGTGGTAGACATAGTCGAAGTGGTCGGGCAGCTCATCGAGGGTGTCGCGACCGAGCCGCATCTTGTGATAGACGATCCCGGCCTGTTCGAGGTTCTCGCGGGCGACGCCGTCGGCGACATCGATCCCGTGCACCTCGTTGTTCTTGGCCAGCTCCTCCGCCAGCGCAGCACCGACGCGGCCGGCGCAGCCGGTGATAAGCACACATCGGTTCTCCATTCGCGCTCCTTCGCGTCAGGCGGATGAGCGAACCGGACGCACGGGGTGATGACGATAGCCGGGCCTGTCCCCCTGCTATTCGTCTTTGACCTCGTAGTCCGCGTCGATGACATCTTCATCTTCGGAGTCATCGTCGGTGGCTTCCTCGCCGCTCCCCGGCCCCTGGGCACCAGCCGCCTGCTCACCGGCGGCCTCGGTCTCTTCGGTCTTGGCCTGGTAGAGGGCTTCGGCGAGTTTATGCGAGGCCTGTGCGAGCCGTTCCATCGCGGAATCGATGGCTTCCTTGTCGTCGCCCTTGACGGCTTCCCGCAGCCCGTCTAGTTCGGAGTTGATGTTCTCCTTGTCGCTGTCGCTCAAACTGTCGCCATGTTCTTTCAACATCTTTTCGGTATTATAGACGAGCTGTTCACCTTGATTCTTGGCCTCGACCAACTCGCGTTTCTGCCGGTCTTCCTGGGCGTGCTCTTCCGCGTCGCGAGTCATCTTTTCGACTTCCTCCTCGGAGAGCCCGGAAGATGAGGTAATCTTGATCGACTGTTCTTTACCGGTCCCCTTGTCCCGAGCCGAGACGTTGAGGATACCGTTGGCGTCGATGTCGAACGTGACCTCGATCTGGGGGACGCCGCGCGGTGCGGGCGGGATGCCGGTGAGTTGGAACCGGCCGAGCGTCCTGTTGTCGGCGGACATCTCGCGTTCGCCCTGGAGGACGTGGATATCGACAGCCGGCTGGTTGTCGGCCGCCGTGGTGAACGTCTCTTTCTTGCTGGTCGGGATGGTGGTGTTCTTCTCGATGAGCTTGGTCATCACCCCGCCCAACGTCTCGATCCCAAGCGAGAGGGGGGTCACGTCGAGCAGGAGCACGTCCCGTACATCGCCGCTCAGCACCCCACCCTGGATGGCGGCGCCGACGGCGACCACCTCGTCGGGGTTGACCCCCTTGTGGGGGTCCTTGCCGAACAGTTCCTTGACCAGTTCCTGGACGGCGGGCATTCGCGTGGACCCGCCGACGAGGATGACCTCGTCGATCTCTCCGGCCGCAATCCCGGCGTCCTTCATCGCCTGCTCACACGGACCGCGCAGCTTCTCGAGGATCGGCCGAGCGAGCTCTTCGAGCTTGGCTCTCGAGAGGGTCATCTGCAGGTGCTTTGGGCCGGACTGATCGGCTGTGATGAACGGCAGGTTGATGTCGGTCTGTGGCGAGGTCGACAGCTCGCACTTCGCCTTCTCGCACGCCTCGCGCAGCCGCTGCAGGGCCATCGAGTCCTTGCGCAGGTCGATCCCCTGCTCCTGCTGGAACTCGCCGGCGACGTGCTTGATCAGCTCCTCGTCGATGTCGTCTCCACCGAGGTGGGTGTTCCCGTTGGTCGACCGAACCTCGAACACGCCTTCGCCGACTTCGAGGATAGAGATGTCGAACGTGCCGCCGCCGAAGTCGAACACTGCGATCTGCTCGTTGCTTTTATTGTCCAGCCCGTAGGCCAGTGATGCTGCGGTCGGCTCGTTGATGATCCGTTCCACCTCGAGCCCGGCGATCTGGCCGGCTTCTTTGGTCGCCTGCCGCTGGCTGTCGTTGAAGTAGGCGGGCACGGTGATCACCGCCTTGGTGACCTCCTCGCCGAGGTAATCTGAGGCCGCTTCCTTGAGGTTGCGGAGGGTCATCGCCGCGATCTCGGGCGGGGTATAGTCCTTGCCGCGGACGTGGACCTTCACCAGTTCGTCGGGGCCGCCGACGATCTCGTAAGGTACGATCTTCTCTTCCTCGCTCACCTCGTTGTGACGACGCCCCATAAACCGCTTGATGGAGTACACCGTGTTCTTCGGATTGGTGACGGCCTGCCGTTTGGCCTTATTACCGACCAGCCGCTCGCCCGACTCGGTAAATGCAACCACCGAGGGGGTGAGCCGTGCGCCGTCGAGGTTGTTGATGACTTTCGGTTGGCCGCCCTCCTCCATGACAGCGACGACAGAGTTGGTCGTTCCAAGGTCTATGCCGACGATTTTCGCCATTGTGTTCTCCTCAAATCGATTCCAGGCCTACGGTGTCAACGATGCTTTGCCTACTTGGTAACTCTACTTCAAAAAAACACTGTGCAAAGTACGTGCCAGACAGCCAACCGTACAAGCTTTTTTTGAGGAATGCTGCTGTCAGTCCATCGCGCCCATAGAGTTACAACAGCAGCGCACCGGCCTGCCGCCACCGGCCCGGGCCAGAAAGCCGCCCGGATTGCCAAAATGACAGTGCCAAACCGGCACGCCGGCCCGCGTGGGCTACAACAGGTCGCGAGCGCGTTCTGCGGCGGTCGCAAGCTCGGCCGGGCCGGTACACATGCCGACCGGTACGGTCACAACCTCGGTCCCCTTCGACCGGTAGTAATCGACGACCGGCCGGGTGCGGCGTTCAAAGTCCTGGTGACGCCGGCGGACTGCGTGGACCCGGTCGTCATTCCGATGTTCTCGATCGCCCCCGGCGTTTGTCGCGATCCGTTCACGGCAGACCCCGGGCGGACAATCGAGCTCGACGATAGCGCGGATATCAACCAGGCCATCCAAATCCCGGGCCTGGCCGACGTGCCGGGGCAGGCCGTTGAGCACCAGCAGGTGGCCCGAGCCGACCTTTGTGCTGTGGCTCCGGATGAAATGCAGGAGGACTTTGCGGGCAATATGGAAGTACCGGTCCTCGAGGAGCTTTCCCTCACGGAGCACCTCCTCGAGAAACTGGAGTTCTTCGGGTGTAAGCACCTCGTTCGGACGACGGCGAACCGCCTGCCGCAGTTGGCGTCCGAAATCGAAGTGCACACATTCCCGGCCCCACAGGCCGGTCTCCTCGAGATAATCGCCGAACGGGGTTTTACCGGACCCGCTGGGTCCGACAATCAGTACCGCCTGCGGTCGGTTCATCGCTATCATCCTGCCGCTGACATCCAACTAGATCGACGCAGAGCGTAGCAGAAACTGCGGCCCGGCGCAAACGACCGATATTTGTTTGAGGGAAAGACTTGAAACAGCGTCGAAAGGCGGGATAATGATGGCAAGCAGGTCGGAAAAGGTCCGGACTGCTATCCAATGGAAGCCCCGGCCAAAAGGAGTTCGCAATGATTTGCAGGATGAGAGTGTTGGCTGTTTGTTTGGTACTCGCGCTGATCGGGGTCTGGGGCTGCGTTGGGACAGCCAACGCCCAAGAAGAAATCGTGCAACTGACACTGACCGAGCGGCTCGGGACAGAACGGACCGGTGAGGTGGTAACCACCGGCGTCCCGCTCCCCGAGGGGCTGATCGAGGACGCCGGCGAATTGACGCTCGCCGACGCCAACGGCCAACCGATCCCGGCCGACATTCGCCCTGTCATCCACTGGCCCGACGGGAGCGTCAAGTGGGTGCACCTCTACTTCTCCGCCGATTGCGCCGCCGAAGGGACCACCGAGGTCTCGCTGGTTCGCGGCCGGAGAGCCCAGCCGGAAGGCCTGACCGTCGAGGACGGAGCCGAGACCATCACGGTCACGACCGGACCGGTCCGCTTCGTCGTTCGCAAGACCGGGTTCAACCTCATCGACCAGGCGTGGATCGACCCCGAAGGCCGGGGCCGCTTCGACGACGCCAACCAGCTCATCGCCCCTCATCAGGGTGGGCTGCTTGTCGCATCCGATGACAACGATTACTGGGCCCACCAAGACAACGAGGTGGAGGTCGAGATCGAAGAGCAAGGCCCGATGCACGTGGTCATCCGGGCGGAAGGTGCGCATCGGAACGCCGACGGCGACAAGATGATAGACTTCATCGTCCGGATATATGCCTACGCCAATTCGCCCAAGGTCCGGATCGTACATACCGCCTTGAATCGTCAGGGAGACCGACCGGATTCGATCCCGGTGCAGGCGATGCATATCGAACTGCCGACCAGCCAGAGAGGCGGGCAGGTTCGTATCGACGACGACAAAGTGGCGGCCTCCCTGAGCGACGAACAGCCGGAGGCCTTTGCCTACGCCTTCCGCACCTCACCGACCGGGCGGGCGATGGCCTATTCGCCCGGCGAACAGGAAGACATCGAGCCGGGAAACGATGTCAGCCGGATGGAAAGCCTGAAAGGCCGGCTCAGTTGGGGCCGTGACGGTGGGCCCGGCGGGATGGTCGCCGGCATCCGCTGGTTCTGGCAGATGCACCCAAAATCCATCGAAGCCAACAATGACGGAACACTCACGTTCGGGCTGGTGCCCCGACGGCACGAAGACCCGGTCCTGTTCTACACCGGCGTGGCCCGGACCCACGACCTGATGTTGGCGATGCTCGGCCCGGGCGGGTCCGAGAAGGCCGACGGGCACTTCGCCGCCCTCGAACAACCGCTCCGGGCGTTCGCCCCCACCCGGTGGTACTGCCGCGACACACGGGCCTTCGGCGATCTGGCCGAGGCCAACGAAGAACTCTACGAAGAGCGGTACCTCGATGCGATGAACAAGTTCGACTCGGACTTCCAGACGTCCTACCAGAACTGCATAGAAAACACCAACAGCCGGACCCGCAACCGCAATACGCACGACAGCTATGGGCTGCTTGAGTGGGGCGACGGATACCACTGGAGCCTCCGCCGAGACGACACCAGCCCGGCCAACCTGATGTGGAACGGCAATTATTACGGGTTCCCGCATATGATGGGAATGCAATGGGCACGCACCGGCCATCCGGGCTATTTCCGGATGTTCAAGACACACGCCCGCCACGTCGCCGACGTACACCTGGTCCACTACGACCCCAACCCCCAGTGGATAGGCGCCAACCGCTATTGTCCGCCGCCGGAACACGTCCGCATCCACCGGTCCAGCAATCCGGACCAGAACCCGGTGTTTGTCTCCCCCACGTTCAACCACCACAAGGCCGAGTCGTTCTTCGAGAACTGGTACCTCCTGGCCGACCACCGGATGCTCGACGCCATTGATGAAGTCGGCGGATACATCATGCGGTACCGGAACGCCGACCGCGACCGAAGTCAGCCGCGGGGGCCGGGCAACCTGATGATGACCCTCGCCCAGCTCTGCGAGTTCCACGGGTATCCCGACGAGTGGATGAACCGCTATCGCCAGGCGTTCGAGGCGAACCTTCCCCACAGGCCCCGGTTCAACTTCCAGCTCGGTTTCTGGCTGGAGGGCGTGGTCCGGTATTACGAGACGACCGGCGACGAACGGGCCCTCGATCGCATCCAAACCTATTGCGACGAAATCATGGAAGACAATGAGCATACCGACTCCAGGCGAGCAATTGCATTCGCCTTACTGTATGCGGAGACCGGCGAGGAGAAGTATCGCGACTTCGCCGCCGCCAGTGTACAACGGACGAGTCCCCAACGGTGGAAAGACTTCGGCTCGGTCTTCCGAAGCGGCATGTTCGTCAGCTTCTGGCTGACCGAAGAAGGTGCTCGCGAAGCTGGGCGCGCCAACGACTGACCCGGCAAGCTGCGGCAACACAAAACGGAGAGCAGAAGCCCGATTCGATTTTGACAAGGCGCTCGCCCTATTGGAATACCCTGCGGGCGGGCGCCGTACACCCCGCGCCTGCTCTCAATCCGGTGCGAGTTGCGGACGTGCCGTGGCCATTCCCGATAATCCAACCGCCGGGGTTGACAAGCCAGCGAGTTTTACCAGAATAGGCGTTCGGAAACCTCAGCGCCGTCTGATGAGTCCTGTCGATGTGGCCGGCCCGGGACCGGCGTAGAGTTATTTGCTGTGTTTGTGTGTCGGCAGATAATAGGAACAATCTGAAAGGAGCATAGTTTGGCTGAAGAAGGAAAAAGCGGAATTGATTCGTTGATGGACGAAAAGCGGACGTTCCCCCCGCCGGCCGAGCTGCAGGCGGAAGCGCACGTCAAGTCGATGGAAGAGTATCAGGAGATGTACGACCGGTCGGTGAACGATCCCGACGGATTCTGGCTCGAGCAGGCCAAAGAACTGGTCTCCTGGGACAAGGAGCCGACGAAGGGCCGCGAGTACACCTGGGACACCGACAGCCGCACCATCGAGCACACTTGGTTCGAGGACGGCGAGCTCAACATCGCCTACAACTGCCTCGACAGGCAACTCGCCGAGCGCGGCGACAAGGTCGCTCTCATCTGGCAGGGCGACGAACCCGACGAGGACACAACGATCACCTACAGGGAACTGCACGCCGAGGTGTGCAAGTTCGCCAACGTGCTCAAGGGCCTCGGTGTCGAGAAGGGCGACCGCGTCTGCATCTACCAGGGGATGATCCCTCAACTGCCCGTCGTGATGCTCGCCTGCGCCCGGATCGGCGCCATCCACTCCATCGTGTTCGGCGGCTTCAGCGCCGACGCACTTCGGGACCGCATCCAGGACGCCGAGGCAAAAGTCCTGATCACCGCGAACGTCTCGAAGAGGGCCGGGAGAAACATCCCGCTCAAGAACATCTCGGACAACGCCCTGGAAGAATGCCCATCCATCGAGCACGTCGTCGTGGTCAACCGGGCCGACGTCGAATGCCATATGGAAGAGGGCCGGGACCTGTGGTACAAAGACCTGATGGCCGACGCATCGCCCGAGTGCGACTACGAGGTGATGAACGCCGAGGACCCGCTGTTCATCCTCTACACATCCGGATCGACCGGCCGTCCGAAGGGCGTCGTCCACACCACCGGCGGCTACCTGGTCTGGGTCACCCTCACCCACAAGCTGACGTTCGACCTCAAGGAAGACGACATCTACTTCTGCGCGGCAGACATCGGCTGGGTCACCGGGCACAGCTACATCGTCTATGGTCCGCTGACCAACGGGGCCACCAGCGTGATGTTCGAGAGCACCCCGCTGTACCCCGATCCGGGCCGTTACTGGCAGGTGATCGACAAGTTCAAGGTCACTCAGTTCTACACCGCCCCCACCGCCATCCGGGCGCTGATCCGGCAGGGCGACGAGTGGCCGGCCAAATACGACCTCTCCAGCTTGAAAGTCCTGGGAAGCGTCGGCGAGCCGATCAACCCCCAGGCCTGGATGTGGTACTACGAACACGTCGGACGGAACAAGTGCCCCATCGTCGATACCTGGTGGCAGACGGAGACCGGCGGCTTCATGATCACCCCCCTGCCCGGGGCGATGACCCTCAAGCCGGGCAGCGCCAACCGTCCGTTCTTCGGCGTCGAACCCGTCGTCCTTCGGGAGGACGGCAGCGAGGCCGAGCTCGGCGAAGGTGGCAAGCTGTGCATCAAAAAGCCGTGGCCCGGCATGATGCGCACCATGTGGGGCGACCACGAACGGTTCATCGACGTGTACTTCACGATGTACAATGACCTGTACTTCACCGGCGACGGCTGCCGGATCGATCCGGACGGCGACTACTGGCTGCTCGGTCGAATCGACGACGTGGTCAACGTGTCCGGCCACCGGATCGGGACCGCCGAGGTCGAGAGCGCCCTGGTCAGTCATGCCAAGGTCGCCGAGGCCGCCGTGGCACCCATGCCTCACGAGGTGAAGGGCCAGGGTCTGTACGCCTATGTCACGCTGAAGGACGGCGTCGATCCGAGCGACGAGTTGAAGGACGAGCTGGTCAAACACGTCCGAAAGGAGATCGGGCCGATCGCGACTCCCGACAAGCTCCAGTTCGCTCCGGCGCTCCCCAAGACGCGGTCCGGAAAGATCATGCGGCGCATTCTCCGCAAGATCGCCGAAGGCGTCACCGATAAGAGCACGCTGGGTGATACCAGTACCCTCGCCGATCCGTCGATCGTCGACGCTCTTATCGAAGGCCGCCAGTAACACAGGAGGTCCGAAGGGATAAGCCGCCCCCTGCTCACCCGGGGGGCGGTCCCCTTCATACCACAACATGAGCCGCTTGGGTCTGTTGCCCGCCGAAAGACAACCCGCCACATCCTTCCAATCAAGGAGACTCACACGCGATGGGTGAAGGGAACAATACAGAAAACGCCCCGTCCCAGGAACAGAAGGCGATGAACCGCTCGTTTGTAGTGATCGGTGCGGTACTGATCCAACTCTGCCTGGGGGCCATCTATGCCTGGAGCGTGTTCACGCCCGCTCTCACCGCCAACAGCCCCCGCCAGGTCATCGCAGTCTATCGAGCCGGACAACTTGACATGGATCAGGCCACCTATGACGAGATGAACGATGCTCTGGCCGAGCACAACCGGGAATACCGTCGCCTGGGGGCTGAGATTATCGCCGCTGTCGAACCGGAGCAAGAGCAGGCGCTGAGGGCGGAGCGAGACGGGGTGGAGGAGCAGATCAACGAGATCGCCCGCCAGTACGTGCCCGCCGAGCGGCTGGAACAGCTCAAATACGGGATGTCGGACGCCCGAACTCAGGCCATCTTCTCCGCTGGCCTCGCCGCATTCGCCGTGGTGATGGTACTCGCAGGCCGGATGATGCCCAAGGTCGGGCCGCGGGCTTTGACCATCGCAGGCGGGATACTGCTGGGCGGCGGGTATCTCCTCGCGGGGCTTCTCGACGGTGGTTCGTTCCCTGTCCTGTTCGTCTTCATCGGATTGATCGGCGGAGCGGGCATCGGGCTGGCCTACGTGGTGCCCATCGCCGTCGGCGTCAAATGGTTCCCGGACAAGAAAGGGATGATTGCCGGCGTCGCCGTTGCCGGCTTCGGGTTCGGCGCCCTGCTCTGGGTCCAACTCGCCGACTCATGGGGGCACCTCATCGCAACATTCGGACTGGGCAGCACATTCGCCGGCTACGGAGTCGTGTTCTTCCTCATGTGCATTATCGGTTCTGCATGGATGAAGAATCCCCCCTCCGGCTGGCTGCCGAAGGGCTACGTCCCGCCAGAAGCAAGCGACGACGCGGGCAAACCGGCCATGGGGACCGTCGACTTCACCAGCCGCGAAATGCTCCGAACGCCCCAGTTCTACATGATCTTCTTCTGCTTCGTCACCGCAGCGGGCGCCGGGCTGATGAGCATCGGCCTGATGTACCTGTTCCCGATGCAGGCAATGATGGCACGCGGGCTCGAATGGCACGAGGCGAGCGCCGCATCGGGCATCGCCATGGCCGTGTGCTTCTCGCTGGCGAACGGGATCGGGCGGATCGCCTGGGGGGCAATGAGCGACAAGATCGGACGAAAGTCGTCCATCATCGTCATGCTCGGCACACAGGGCATACTCGTCATCGCATTCCAGTGGATGGCCGGCACCCCCGCCCTGCTCTACCTGGCCGCAACACTCATCGGCTTCGACTACGGCGGCAGCTTTGCACTGTTCCCCGCCATCACCGCCGACACATTCGGCGGCAAGTACCTGGCTTCGAACTACCCCTGGGTGTTCTTGGCCTACGGGATCGGTGGCATCTTCGGACCGATGCTCGGCGGGGCACTGGGCGACATTGGCAACTTCCCGCTGGCGTTCACCATCTGCGGCGTACTGGTACTCGCCTCGGCCGCCGTCGCCGCCCTGATCAAGCACCCCAGGAAAGCCCC
>PUPC01000334.1 GCA_003553185.1 Planctomycetota bacterium
GGTCGAGGGTCTGCATCTGGCTGATGACTTCGTCTTCGAGGCGGGTGTTCTCCGCCTCCTTGGCGAGGATTTCGCGCTGCAAGCTCTGGAATTCTTTGTTCGAGCTCGCCTGGTTGACCTGCTGGCGGAGTTTGGTCACCTTCTCCTCGGCGTCGCGCAGTTCGCGTTCGCTGGTTTCGGTTTTGACCCGGAGGTCCAGCAGTTCCTGTTTTTTCAGCTCCAGGCGCTCCCGAGCGCTCTCGACGGCCTGCTCTTCCTGCTCGATCTGTCTGGGGATTTGTTCTGCCTGCTCTTCGAGGTCGAAAATGCGAGCGTCAAGTGCGGCCACGCGTTTCAGCGCCTGAAGGTCGTCCGACATTAAGGTCTCCTGTTACCGAGGGGTGTGGTTATGTTCCTTCGATGAATCCCTCCAACCGGCGGCTGCGGATCGGGTGCTGGAGTTTGCGAAGAGCTTTGGCCTCGATCTGGCGGACCCGTTCGCGGGTCACCTTGAACCGCTTGCCGACCTCTTCGAGAGTATACGTATATCCGCCGCCGATTCCATAGCGAAGTTTCATGATCTCTCGCTCCCGATGTGTGAGGGTGTTGAGCACCTGCTCGATCTTTTCCTTGAGCATCTCGTGTGCGGCGGCCGACACGGGCGATTCGGCGGCCTCGTCCTCGATGAAGTCGCCGAAATAGCTGTCTTCGCTCTCGCCGATGGGCCGATCGAGGGAGATGGGCGGGCGCGAGATCTTGAGCACGCGCTTCGCCTCTTCCACCGGGATGCCCGCCTCATCGGCCACCTCGTCGATGCTCGGCGCCCGGCCGTACATCTGGAGGAGCTGCCGCTGTACGTTGCGGAGCCGGCTCATTGTCTCGATCATATGGACCGGTATGCGGATGGTCCGGGCCTGGTCGGCGATGCTGCGGGTGATCGCCTGGCGAATCCACCAGGTGGCGTAGGTGCTGAACTTGTAGCCGCGCCGGTACTCGTATTTCTCGACGGCCTTCATCAGCCCGGTGTTGCCCTCCTGGATCAGGTCGAGGAAGCTGAGGCCGCGGTTGCGATATTTTTTGGCGATGCTGACCACCAGCCGGAGGTTGCCGCCGGACAGCTTCCGCTTTGCCTGCTCATAGGCCCGGTGGCGGCGGCTGATCTTCTCCAGGCGTTCCTTGAAATCGCCCGGCTCCTCCCGGGCCTCGAGGACCAGGGACTCCAGTTCGCCGTTCACCTCGCGGATGCGTGCGGTATTGCTATTGCGTTTTCCCAACTCGCGGAGCGACCGCAGGCACCACTGCATCCGGCGGTTGATCTGCCTTAAATGGGCCATGACCGGCTCCACCTTGTCGGTCCGCAGGTTGAGCTCCTCGATGAGGCGAACGCCGCGCGACCTGCTCTCGGCGAGCCGACGGCGGGCCGCCTCCTGCTCGGCCTTGCTGCCCCGGCGCTCGTGGACAATCGCGAAGTCCTCCCGATTGCGCTCCAGCATCTTGACCAGGGTGTTCATGTTCTCCGGAATCCGCTCGATGATCTCTTCCTTCTCGAACTCGATGTCCGGGCTCCCGATCTTCAGCGTCTTGTCGAAAGGGACGTCCCCAAGGTGCACGTCGCGCAGGATATCAATGGCCATCTCGACGGCGATGTCGGACTCGAGTACCGTCTCCCGGAACGCATTCCGGGTCTCCTCGATCTGCATCGCCAAGCTGATCTCCTGCTCGCGGGTGAGCAGCGGGATCTCGCCCATCTGGGTGAGGTACATGCGAACGGGGTCGTCGACGCGGTCCGATGAGTCGTCGTCGTCCTCATCGTCCTCGTCCTCGATCCGCTCGGCGTCGCGCCGTTTCGCCTCCTCCGTATCAACGATCTCGATGCCCCGCTGATCGAGAGCGACCAGCACCTCGTCAATCTGATCGACCTCGACTGTGTCCTCTGGGAGGGGCTCGTTCAACTCGACGTAGGTGAGGTATCCTTTCTCCTCGCCCTCGGCGATGAGGGCCTTCAATGCCCGCTCGAGAGTCGCACCCAGTACGCCGGACAGGTCGGCTTTCCGAGTTGTCTTTTTCTTCTTCGTCTTGGTTTTAGCCATCAGGGTTTAAGCACCTCTCTTTGCAGGTTGAGATACCGAATGCTCAGTTCGTCGGCCCGGCCTTCGTTGCCGTCGGCCTGGGCTTTTTTCAGCTCGTTTTCGATCTCGTTCATCTTGCGGCGCTTGCGCTGTTTGAGCAGCGCCCGGATACAATCGGCGGCCGTCTCTTCCAGGCCGGGACGCGGCGGGCCCTCGGCCGCTCCCGCGACCAGCGACGCCAGCTCGGCGTCGTCCACACTCGACAGGAGCTGCGAGGCGTTCACCACGCCGTCGGTCTCGTATCGCTGACGGACAACCTCGAACAGCCGGCGCCACTTCGGGTGCTGGAAGTCGGCCGGCTCCAGCTCCACGGCGGCCCGGGCGAGGACGTCGGGCGACGTGAGTGCGGCCTCAAGCAGGGTCACCTCGGCCGGGTTCGCCTGTATGGCCGACGCCGTTCGGCTCTCGTCGTTCTGTTGGGGGCTCCGTCGTCGCCTGCTCCGTCCGACGTGGGCCCCCCGTGCCCGGACGGCCGCGTCGCTCAGGCCGAACCGCTGCGACAGGGCTTGGACCACCGCTTCGACGCGGAGCTCCCGGCCGACCGCGTTGGGGATCATCGCCACCAGTTCGAGCACCTCGTCGACGGCCTGCGTCTTGCCCTCGATGGTGTCGGTATCGTGCCGGGCGGACGCAATGTCGATTTTGCTGGTGAATACGTCCACCGCCCGGTCGAGCGTCTCCACGAACGTTTCCACGCCGTGCTCCACGATGAGGTCGCACGGGTCCTTCCCGCCCTCGACCGTGGCGATCCGGACGTCGAACCCGGCCCGGATGAGGGCGTCGGCTCCCTCGGCGAGGAATATCTCCATGCTCCGTTCGGCGGCGGTCCGGCCGGCACTGTCGGAGTCGAACACCACGTCGATCCGCCGGGAGAACCGCCGGAGCAGACGGACGTGGTCGCGGGTCAGTGCCGTGCCCAGGGTGGCGACGACCGCCTCGCAACCGTGCTGGTGCGCCATGATCACGTCGGTATAGCCCTCGACCACTGCGGCCCTGTTATTTTTAACGATGGCCGGGCGCGCCCAGTTCAGACCGTATAGCTTTCCGCCCTTGTTGAAGACCGGAGTTTCCGGCGTGTTCAGGTACTTCACATCGTCGTCGTCCAGTGCCCGGGCGCCGAAGCCGATCACTCGCTCCTGGGTGTCGAAGATGGGGAACATCAGTCGGTTTCGGAACCGGTCGTAGAACCCGCCGCCGCCCTCTCGTCGTATAACCAGGCCGGCCCGGGCCAGTTGGTTCGGCTCGAACCCTGCCTGGGTCGCCGCGGTGAGCAGGGCGTCCCACGAGCCGGGCGCGTATCCCAGCCGAAATCGTTCGGCCATCTCCGGGCTGATGCCTCGCTGCTCGATGTATCGGCGAGCGGGCTCGCCGGCGGACGTGTCCAGCATCCTGACGAAGAAGTCTGCCGCCCGACTGTTCGCATCGTACAGCAGGGTTCGATCGTCCTTCGCGGCTCTGTCCACGCCCGGCCGTTCCGTCTCCGGCACGTCGATCCCGACTTCCCGGGCCAGTGTACGCACCGCTTCGGGGAATTCGAGCCCCTCCATCGCCATCAGGAAGTGAAAGCAGTTGCCGCCCTTTCCACAGCCGAAACACTTGAAAATCTGGCGGGAGGGTGTGACGTTGAACGAGGGGGTCTTCTCGTCGTGGAAGGGGCAGAGGGCCTTGTAGCTCGCCCCCGTCTTCTTCAGCGAGACGTAGCGGGCCACCAAGTCCACGATGTCCACGGCATCGCGAACGCGGTCGATAATGTGTTCTGGTATCAGTCCGCTCAAGCGTTGAACTCTACGCCAAGGCGCAATCGGGACAAATGCTCCACCGCCGTCTGCTCGGCAGCACGGCGCCTGCTCTTGCAAAACAACTCGTCGGCACGTATTGCTCTGCTCGGGGACACCGTTAATCCGAGCCAACCCCCACATAATCTCACTGTATTGCCCATATACGGCATAAAGATGTTCAAGTATAGCGCCCGCTTATACCACTGTCAAGAAAAAGGGCGGCTCTTTTTTCGGGCGACAGCACATTCTTTTCCTTGAACGGACGAAAGCAAGAAGAGCGCAGGGCCGCGTGCCGACTCGAGCCAGCTTCCGGTTGTGCCGGATACTGGACTCGCCGGAGCCGCCGGAGCGACGCTCGACCGCGTGACTGGCGGATCGCCCACCATGTCCTTCCGAACCCGAACAGGATGTTGCAATCTTGCTCCATCAGGACATAATCAATTTGCTTCTGGATTCGGGGCAAATAAAGTTGACTTCACCGGCCTGGTCTGGTTTCCTATGAGGGGTCTTGGAACGAACGCCGATGAGCCCCGCTGATACCCGGCGAGTATCTTCTGATGGATGCAGACCTGAAACGGGATATTCGCCGCGTCAACACCGCCGGTGTTCTGGGGACGCTGTACGTCCGTCTCACCCTGGGCGAAATTCTTCTTCTTTTCATCACCCAGTGCCTGGGTGTTCCCAAAGAGCAGTGGGCGCTGGCTGCGGCCCTCATCCCGCTGACCAGCGTGCTCCACCTGGTCTCCGGATTCCTCGTCGAACACTTCGGCCGCCGCAAGCTGTGGAGTCTCGTCTGCTTCGCCCTTGCCCGGCTCGCCACCCCGGCGATCATCCTTCTCCCGTTCATCACCGGCGCCCACGAAGTTGAGACCCGGCTCGTTTTCCTCGCGGCCGCACTCATCGGCCAGAGCGCGTTTAACGCGTTCGGGACCAGCGCCTGGCTCTCCTGGATCGCCGACATCGTGCCCGAGGAGTATCGGGCACGGTATTATACCACCCGCCTGGCCCTGAACACGGCCGTTGGGATCGTTGTCTTCTTCCTCGGCGGGATGACTGTCGACCGCTTCGGCGCGGCGAACCCGTGGGGCTACGTGATCGTGTTCGGGTTCGCCTTCCTCGTCGGCGAACTCGACCTGATCATCCACGCCGGCGTCGCCGACCGGCCGATGCCCGAGCGGACCGAGCGGCCCAGATTCATGCACCTGTTGCTCGCGCCGTGGAAGCATCATGGGTTCCGAAACCTGATGCTGTTCCGGATGTGCCTTGCGTTCGGCGACAGCATCATCGGGCCGTTCGCCATCATGTACCTGATCGAGGAGCTCGGCCTCAGCGCGACCGAGATCACCCTGCTCACCGGCGTCGTGATGGGATCTCAGGCGATCTCGTTCCGGCTGTGGCTGCGGATCGGCGAGCGGATCGGCTATCGCAACGTGCTGTTGTTCAACGGGATACTCGGCGGGATCGGGATTCTCTACTATTGGTTCCTTACCCCCCTGTATCCCCTGGCCCTGCTCCTCATCCTCCTGTGGGCACGCCTTTATTACGGATTCCTTGGCGCGGGCACCATGCTCGGCCTGAGCACGCTGCTGCTGAACGTGGCCCCCGACGAGAACCGGTCGATGTACTTCGCCCAGGAGACGGCGCTGATGGCCCTGATGATGTCGGCCGGCATCTTCGTCGGCCGCTGGCTCTACCTGGCCACCAACCCGGCCCGGCCGGTCATCATGCCGTTCGTCGGCACCCGCCTGACCGGACTCCACGTCCTCATCGGCCTGCTGGGCATCAGCCGCATCCTGTCGGCCTGGTGGTTCCACAGCCGTATCCCCGAGGCACGGGGCGAGGCGGCTCTGCCCCGCATCTCGCGCATCCTCCGGACCAATGCCCTCCGGATTTTCCCCACCATGCTTTCCGTGGCCCGTCCGGTGCCCGTCGGACGCCGGGAGGAGCATGTCGAGCAGATGAAACAACTCCTGCCGGACCACCGGGCTTCCGAGCTGGACGAACCGCTGCGCACGGTCATTACGGACGACGTGCATCACGAGGACGAACTGTTGGCCATCATCGACCGGGCACGGGAGGCCCAGAAGAGGAGTGTTGAGGCGATGCAGGCGGCCCGCGCCCGGGGGATCGAACTCCTCCTCAGCGAGTTGGCCGAATCGGCCGCACTCCACATCGCACCGGTCAGGGCGAGGGCTGCCGCGAACCGGCTGCGCCGACTGTACGCCGAGGGCGACCTGGAACGGTGCCTTGGGGCCGTCCACCGCCTGGCTCACCAGACCGCAGACGGATGGCCGCCATCGAGGGCCGACGATGCGCTGGCCATCATCGATGCACTCAAGGAAGGGGCCGAGGCGGGCGTCCCCATCGAGGAAGAATCGGTGCTGCTCGCACTCTATGCCTACCTGCAGATCGTCCGGGAGCCGGAGGGACTGGGCGACGGTTGACGGACAGCGGCTTATTCGCCCAGGTGCAGGCGCTCGGCCAGCCGGTCGTTGAGGCCGACGGCTCGGATGCGGGCGGCAGCGGCGTCGATGTCATACTCGACGCGGACGTGCTCGAACGTGCGATCGTCTGTCGACAGCCGGCCGTAACAGGCCCGCGGGTCCCGGTCGCGCGGCTGCCCCACCGCGCCGACATTAATGATGTAGGTGTGCCCGGACCGCTTCAGCGCGGCCTTCGCGTCGAGGTGGCGCACCGGGGGAGCGAGCGCCATCCGCCGGGTGGCGACCTGCACGATATGTTTCGCCGGCATCTCCCAGATCGACCCCACGTGGGTGTGGCCGACGAGGCACAGCCACACGCCGTTCATCTCGGGCGACTCGAAACAGCGCTGGGCGAACTTTTCGTCGCGGACATACTCGCAGGCCGGGTCCCGGGGCGAGCCGTGAACACTGATCACGCCCGGCTCGAGCTCGAGCCGGGGGACCAGCCGGTCCCGGAGGAAATCGACCGATTCGGCAGTCATGTGGTCGAGAGTCCAGGTGATCGCGTCGCGGGCCGCGGCCCGGACCGGCACGAACCTGCGGTTCTCCTTCGAGAAGTACTGCTCGACGACCTGCTTCTCTGTCTCCAGGCCCGCCTCGCTCAGCGCCGCCTGGTCGTCGCCGTTCTCGAGATCGACGAACCGGAACTCGCCCAGCGCCGCTGCGTCGTGGCTGCCGGTGTTGTAGCGGACGGTATGGCGCTCCTCGAGCGAGCGGAGCTCGTCGATGACTTCGTTCACCGCCGGGCAGTATCCGATGATGTCGCCGAGGCAAACGACCTCGTCGAACGCCGGGCCGTTCTCGATGTCCTCCAGGACGGCTCGCAGTGCGTCGATATTTCCGTGGATGTCTGAGATCAGGATGTAGTTCGCCATTCGGTTCTCCTGGTGGGCACAGCGGCGTGGTGGTCACTCCAATCGCAAAGTTTTTACCTCGAACGGGGCGAACTCCAGTTCGATCGCCCCGTCTTCGAAATGCATCCGCTCGTCCAATGCCCCGGCCTCGAGCAGGTCGCTCTCGCCCGCCGTTGTCACGGGCAGCGTCGTCGTCAGCATCGCCCGGGCCCGGCCGCCGTGGGCCTCGTACAGCCGGACGATCAGCCCGTCGTCGTCCTCGGCCTTCTTGGCGGTATCGAGCACGACGTGCGGGCTATCGACGGCGAAGAACGAGCGGGTCGCGGGCAGTTCGCCCGCCCGTGACGGGACGATATTCGTACGCAGCGGGGCGTTGAACTCGGCCGCTCGCCGCACGGTCCCCGCTTCGACGTGATCGCCGGGATGGGGGTACAGGGCGTATCGGAAGGCGTGCTCGCCCCGGTCCGACTCGGGGTCGGGGTTCTCCGGCGCCCGCAGCAGGGTCAGGCGCATCACGTTGCCGTGGATGTCGTGGCCGTACTTGCAGTCGTTCAGCAAGCTCACTCCGAACCCGGTCTCCGACAGGTCGGCCCATCGCTGTGCGCAGACCTCGAATTTGGCCCGGTCCCAACTCGTGTTCATGTGGGTCGGGCGGCGGACCGAGCCGAACTGAATCTCGTAGGTCGCCTCGGCGGCTCGGACGTCGACGGGGAACGCGACCTTGAGCAGCTTGTGCGATTCGTTCCACTCGACCTCGGTCTCGAACTCGATCCCGGGCCGTCCCGCCTCGAGACGCATCCGCTGAACGAGTACGGAGCGATTGATCCGCCTCCGGACCTCGACGGCGGCGCGGAGCGGCCCGGACTCGACAACCTCGACCGATTCGGCGGACTCCAACGCGAGCCGCTGGTCGCGGGTGCAATACTCGATCTCCCAGGCGTCCCAGCCCACCGGGTGATCCTCGAACAACTGGAGCTCGTTGCCGCGTCCACCCCGGAGCACCTCGCGGCCAGTGGCCTTGTCCCTCACCGAGGTCAGCTCTCCGTTCCGATTCAACCGAACCAGCAGAAATTCGTTCTCGAGCAGCCGCTTGCTCGCCCGCAGGCCGGTGGCTGCCCCGGCGTTCTCCTCGACGGCGTCGCCCGCCACCAACCGATGGACGGCGTATCCCATCGCGGGCACCCGGGCGGACCGAAACAGCACTCGGCCGTCGGCCAGCCGCTGGGTGGGGACCGGCTCGCCGTCGGGGGCGAGTACCGTCGGGTGGTCGAGGTGTTTCGGCGGACGGACGGCGACTACGCCCGCTCGCGGCCAGGAGAGCGTGTTCCAGACGGCGACGGCCCGGCCCGCGCCGCGGGTGTCGATGTGATCGGCCAGCCCGTCGAGTGACGCTTCGGCCGCCTCGTCCGCCGTCTCCAGCGCCTCGGCGAGCTGCTCCTCCGCCAGCTCGTACACCTCGCGGATGGACGAGCCGGGGAGCACGTCGTGGAACTGGTTGACGAGTACGAGCCGCCAGGCGTCGTTCAGCGTGTCCTGCCGGTATTCGCCGCCGTGCGCCAGGTTGATCGCCCCGAGCAGTTCGGCGTCCCGCAGGGCGAGTTCACACCGACGGTTCAGCTGTTTCGTGCGCCCCTGCGTGGTGTATGTTCCCCGGTGGAATTCGAGGTAGAACTCCCCGACCCATCGGGGCAGGTCGCTGCTCTGTTCGGCGAGCCGTTCGAAGAATTCGCTGATGAAGCCGGGCCGGCATCGGGGCAGCCCCTCTGTGTTTTCGGCTCGTGCCGCGAACTCGATCATTTTCGGATTCGGGCCGCCCCCGCCGTCGCCGTATCCGTATTGATACAGGATCGGCTTGCTGTGTCCCTTCTCCTGGTGCCGCCTTTCTGCTTTTATCAAGCTGCCCGGGTCCACTTTCGAGCTGTAGTCGTGAGCGGGCAGAAAGTGCGTGAGCACTTCGCTGCCGTCGATGCCCTCCCACACGAACGAGTTGAACGGGAAGGAGTTGGTATCGTTCCAACTGATCTTCTGAGTGGTGAAGTAGTCGATCCCCGCCTTGCGGAGGAGCTGGGGCATCTGGGCGTTGTAGCCGAAGACATCGGGCAGTACCAGCACGTTCACGTCGATCCCGAATTCCTCACGGGCGAAACGCTTGCCGAACAGAAGCTGCCTGACGAGCGACTCGCCGGAGGGGACGTTCTGATCGGGCTCGACATACATCCCGGTCGAGACCTCCCACTGGCCCGCCTCGACCGCTTCGGTGATCTGCCGGTAGAGCTCGGGGTACCGCCGCCGGGTCGCCTCGTACAGGTAGGCCTGGGTCTGGGAGAAGCGAAAGTCGGGATAGCGCCGCATGTAGTTGGTGACGCTGGCGAACGTTCGCGGGCACTTTCGGGTGGTCTCGGCGAGCGGCCACTTCCAGGCGATGTCGATGTGGGCGTGGCCGGAGAGGGTAACCTCGGTGGCCGAGGGGCTGGCCGGCCGCTGGAAGAGCGGGCGGAGGATGCGGCGAACGCGGGCCGCCTCACGCTCGGGATCGTCGGCGTCGAACCGGAAGGCGTTGGTCGCCCGTTCGAGCAGATGGATGAGTTCGGCCGCTCGCGCCGTGTCGGGGTCCAGGTGGTCGTACAGGTCGAGCAGGAACCGGAGGTCCCAGGCGAGCTGTCGGACGGTTTCGTTGACGGCCGCCAGCTCGAGCCGCCGGACGCGGGGCAGCCCGATCAGCCCGCCGAAGTCGTCATTTGCGCCCGCCTCGACGTACACCTCGTACCGCTGTCCGGCGGCGGCGTCGGAGCCGAGCGGCAGTTCGTCCCGATGCCGGTTCAGCCCGATGACGGGTACGCCATCGATGAAGGCGACCGCCTCACCGCCGACCGCGATCCGGGCCACCGGGCTGCGGCCGGCCAGCGATTCGGGAATGTTGAACCGTAGCCGGAACCACGCGGTCTGCCACGGGCCGCCCCATTCGTCGCCGAGCTTGCACGCCCTGTAGGTCTGCCCGGCGGCCTCCTGCGGGCTGACGTGGTCCGGCGTCTCCCAGATCGCCACGTCGTCTATCGCGACGTCATCGACGTATATCTGGCGCTCGATATGTTTCGTTTTCGCCTCGGCCGCCCCTCGAACTCTGTCCAGCATAGTCTCAATCTCCTTCGGTCAGTCACCCTGTCCGAGCGGGGGAAGCGCCGCGTCGAGCTTCTCGTTCAGGTCGTGTATCGCCGTTTCGATGGCGTCCTTCCATCGCGGGTTGGCCGGGTCCTCATGGGCGTGGATGATGCTCCTCGATGCGGGGACCAGCCCGCCGTGGCCGTTCTCGTCGAAAGCCGCCGCCACGTCGCGGGCCTCGGCACCCTGGGCGCCGAACCCGGGCAGCAGCAGGAGCGTCCGCGGCATCCGCTGCCGCAGTGCGGGGATGTCCTCGGCGAACGTCGCCCCGACGACCGCCCCGACGGCGCTGTAGCCGCGCTCGCCGATGCTCGATGCGCCCCACTCGTTCACCAGGTCGGCCGCCCGCAGGTACAGCGGGTCGGCGTCTTCCGCTCGGCCCTGGATTTCGTAGGCGGAGGGATTGCTGCTTCGGACCATGACGAAGATGCCGCGCCCCGCCTCGGCGGCCACGTCGAGGAACGGGCGGACGCCCTCGGACCCGAAGAAGGGCACGATGGTGACCGCGTCGGCCTCGCCGGCGTGCGCGATTTCGCCCTCGACCTCGGCCCGGCCGAGGTGGGCGTCCGCGTATGCGGCGGCGGTGCTCCCAATGTCCGACCGCTTCACGTCGGCGATGACCACCAGTCCCGCCTCGCGTGCCGTCAAGCAGGTGGCCTCGAACGCCTCATAGCCGGCAGGTCCGAACAGCTCGTAGAACGCGACCTGGACCTTGACTGCGGGCACGAGGGGGGCGGCGATGTCGATGATCGCCCGGTTGAACGCGAGGAGCATCTCGGCCCCGGCCCGGGCGCGGTCCGGCCAACGGTCGAGCGCCGCCCGTCGCAGCTCGTCGGGGATCATGGCGATTCGCGGATCGAGCCCGACGGCCAGCCGGCTCTGCTTCACCTCGATTGCGTCGATCAGTCGGTCGGCAAAATTCGGCATTTTCACCTCACAGCATAGAGACCGGGTCGATATCGACGGCGACCCGCACCCGTCGGCCGGCCGGGAACGCCGGTCGACCGGCGGCTATCATAGCACGGATCACCCTGGATTTTCCACCGAGCAGGAGGATGTGATGGCGGTGGCGGTTCTTGATCCGCTCGATGGGGCACGGCATCGGGCCGTGTAGCACCCCGCCGGCCGGGCCGCTCTGCCCCTTGATGGCCCCGGCGATGTCGTGTGCCGCCTGTTTGACGTCGCCCGGGACCTCGCCCTCAATGACGATCCGTGCCGCCCGGGTGAACGGGGGGAATCCGAGCTGCCTGCGGTGTTCGAGTTCGGTTTTCGCGAATCCGGTGTAATCGTGCCCGGCGGCGGTCTGCATGGTGTAGTGTTCGGGCTGCCAGGTCTGCACGACGACCAGCCCGCCCTTCGGCCCGCGTCCGGTCCGGCCGGCCACCTGTGAGACGAGCTGGTGGGTCCGTTCGCCCGCCCGGAAGTCGGGCAGGTGCAGGGCGGTGTCGGCGTTGACCACCCCGACCAGGGTGACGTTGGGGAAGTCGAGCCCCTTGGCGACCATCTGTGTGCCGACGAGCACCTTGAACCGCCCGCCGCCGAACGCATCGAGAACCCGCTGATGCGCCCCGCGGCCCCGGACGGTGTCCGAGTCCATCCGCCCGATGGGCACGTCGGGCAGCTGCCGGGCCAGTTCGGCCTCCAGCTTCTCCGTCCCCAGCCCGATGGATTTCACCGCGTCCGATTTGCAGTCGGGGCAGCGAGCGGGCACTCGCGCCCGGAGGGCGCAGTGGTGGCACATCGCCCGGTCGGCCCGGCGGTGATAGGTCATCGACACGTCGCAGTTCGAGCACTTGAGCGCCCAGCCGCAGCGGGTGCAGAACACATAGGTGGAGAATCCGCGGCGGTTGAGGAACACGATCGACTGCTCGTCGCGCGACAGCCGGTCGGTGATGAGCCGGAGCAGCCGCTGGGAGAGGAACCGGGACCCGCCCGGGACGAATGACTGTTTCCGCATGTCGACGAGCTCGACGTCCGGCATCGGCCGGCCCTGCACTCGTTGGGGCAGTCGGGCGAGTTCATATTTCCCCCGCCGGGCGTTGCGGTAGCTCTCGAGTGCCGGGGTCGCCGAGCCGAGCACCACGACGGCGCCCGCCTTCTGGCCGCGCACGACTGCCACGTCGCGGGCGTGGTATCGCGGCGCCTGATCCTGCTTGAAGCTGGTCCCGTCCTCCTCGTCCACTACGATCAGCCCGAGGTTGGGCATCGGGGCGAAGATGGCCGATCGGGCGCCGACAACCACCTGGACCTCGCCCGACTGGATCGCGTCCCATTGCTCGCGGCGGCGGCCCTCGGTGAGGTTGCTGTGGAGGACGGCGATGTGCTCGAACCGGGCTCGGAACCGACGGACCGTCTGGGGAGTAAGCGATATCTCGGGGACCAGCACGATCGCCCCACCGCCATCGGCGACCACCCGGTCGATCGCCTGGAGATAGACCTCGGTCTTGCCGCTGCCCGTCACACCGTGGACCAACACGACACCGCCGCCGCCCCGGCGATGCAGGCCGACTATCCGCCGCAGGGCCGAGTCCTGCGCCGGCTCGAGCTCGGGGGCGACCGTTTCGGACGCCGACGGCTCGACCGAGAGCAGCGGGTCGTCGTCCACCTCCTCCCGGCTCAACTCCGCCAGCCCTTTCTTCGCCAGTGCCCGGATTGTCGCCGTGGAGCAGTCGGCCAGGCCGGCCAGTTCCTGCAAGGTCGCCGTGTGCTCCAGCGTGGACAACACGTGGAGGGCGTGTGCCTGTTTGGGCGACCGGTCCTCGAGCGCCTCGACCTCGTCTGTCACCCGGCCCGGCTTGATGGCCGGGCGGACGACCGTCTGCATCCGGTGGCGGATGCCACGCCGCACGCCGCCGGGCAGGGCCGCCTCCAGAGCTTGCCCCCAGGAACAGCAGTAGTAGTCGGCGATCCAGCGGGTCAACTCGAGCATCTCGGCCGAGATGAGCGGCCCGTCATCAAGCACCCCTTCGATATCGAGAACCCGGTCGAGCTCGGTCGCATCGGACAGCCCGACGCAGTAGCCGGTGACGGACCGCCCGCGGAACGGGGCTCGGACACGCCGGCCGA
>PUPC01000194.1 GCA_003553185.1 Planctomycetota bacterium
CGGCGTCGGCCCGAACACAAGTTCGTTCCAGGTTCGGCGGACGGCCGGGCGATTGACCGGCCCGTCGGCCGAACGAGGCAACCAGAAGAGAGGAGACTCACATGTCGGACGCAGAAACCGCCGCACAGACAACCGAAGAAGAGGCCCCTGCCGCCGAGGCCACGCCGGAACCGACCGGTAAGGTGAAAGAGGTGCTCGACCTCATCGCCGAGATGACCGTGCTCGAGCTGTCCGAGTTCGTCAAGGCCGCCGAGGACAAGTTCGGCGTCAGCGCCGCCGCTCCCGTCGCCGCCATGCCCGGCGCCGCACCCGCGGCCGCAGAAGCGGAGGAAGAGGAAAAGGACGAGTTCGACGTCATCCTCGCCGCCGCTGGCGACCAGAAGCTGCAGACCATCAAGGTCGTGCGGCAGCTCACCCCGCTCGGGCTCAAGGACGCCAAGGCCCTCGTCGACGGCGCCCCGAACCCCGTAGGCGAAGGCGTGAGCAAGGAAGAGGCCGAGAAGATGAAAGCGGCCCTCGAAGAAGTCGGCGCCAAAGTCGAAGTGAAGTAAGACCCGAGGAACAACGCCGCCGGGGACACGGGCAATATGCGCTCGCTCCGGCGGCCGGCCTCGATTCTTCTGCCACTACGGAGTGACGGCTATGTCAACCACGATGGACACGCGCAACTACGCAAAAGTCGGCGACGCGGTCGACGTGCCGAACCTGGTCAAAATCCAGACCGAGTCGTACCGCAGCTTCCTCCAGGCCGACGCCCCGACCGACGGACGAGAGGACCGCGGCCTGGAAGCCATCTTCCGGGAAACGTTCCCCATCGAAAGCTACGACGAGAGCATGCACCTCGAGTACGTCGGCTACGAGATCGGGCGGCCCCGGTACACCCAGGATGAATGCCGCCGGCTCGGGCTCACCTACGGCCGGCCGCTCACCATCACCGTGCGCCTCGTCGGCGCCGACACCATCGAGGAGTCCGTTTACGTCGGCGACCTGCCCATCATGATCGGCGGCGGCGAGTTCATCATCAACGGCGCCGAGCGCGTGCTCGTCAACCAGCTCCACCGCTCGCCCGGGGCCGACTTCGAGGTCTCCACCCACTCCAGCGGCAAGAAACTCCACTCCGCACGCATCATCCCCGAGCGGGGAAGCTGGATCGAGCTCTCCATCTCGAGGAAAGACGTCCTCAGCGTCAAGATCGACCAGAGCGGCAAGTTCCCCGCCACCACCCTGCTCCGGGCGATGGACGAAGAATGCAGCACCACCGAAGACCTGCTCCGGCTGTTCTACGACACGAAAAAGGTCAAGCTCAAGAGCAAGCCCGACTACAAGAAGCTGCTCGGGGCCGTCGCCGTGGGCGCATTGGTGAACGCGGGCACGGGCGAGATCATCGTCGAGTCGGGCGAGATCATCGACGAGCCGGCCATCGAGTTCATCGAGGCCTCGAACCTCGAGGAAATCGAGGTCGTCGGCGAGGTCGAGGACCCGCTCATCCTCAACACCATCGCCATCGACCCCGCCCACACCTACGAAGAGGCCCTCGAACGCATCTACAAGCGGCTCCGGCCCGGCAACCCGTTCCAGCTCGCCCGGGCCAAAGAACTGTTCCACGACCGGTTCTTCGACGCCAACCGCTACCGGCTCGGCCGCGTGGGCCGGTTCCGGCTCAACCGCAAGTTCCGCCAGGAGGTCAGCGAGGAGGAGATGACCCTCCGCACCGACGACCTGGTCAACGCCTGCAAATACCTCATCGGGCTGCGGGCCGGCGACGCCCTGACCCAGGGACCGACCGTGGTCTCGGGCATCGACGACATCGACCACCTGGGCAACCGCCGCGTCCGCACCATCGAGGAGCTGGCCGGTGACCAGATTCGACGGGGCCTGCTCCGGCTCCGCCGCACCGCCCAGGAGCGGATGAGCATGAAGAACGCCAGCGACCTCCGGCCCCGGGCGGTCATCAACCCCCGGACCGTCTCGTCGGCCATCGACTACTTCTTCGGCCGCAGCGAGCTGTCCCAGGTCGTCGACCAGATCAACCCGCTCGCCCAGCTCACCCACGAGCGGCGGCTCAGCGCACTCGGCCCCGGCGGGCTGAACCGCAAGCGGGCCGGGTTCGAGGTCCGGGACGTCCACACCTCCCACTACGGCCGCATCTGCCCCATCGAGACCCCCGAGGGGACCAACATCGGGCTCATCGTCTCGCTCTCCGTGTTCGCCGACATCGACGAATACGGCTTCCTCGTCACCCCCTACCGGGTGGTGAAAAACGGCCGCTCCACCGACCAGATCGTGCAGCTCCGGGCCGACGAGGAGGACGAATCGACCATCGCGCCCGCCGACATGGCCGACCCCGACGGCTCGCTGCCCGAGGAGGTGATGGCCCGGCACCACGGCGAGCCGATGATCGTCAAGCGGGACGAAGTCGACTACCTCGACGTGTCGCCCAAGCAGCTTGTCGGGATCAGCGCCGCCCTCATCCCGTTCCTCGAGCACGACGACGCCAACCGGGCGCTGATGGGCTCGAACATGCAGCGCCAGGCCGTCCCCCTGGTCAGCCCCGAGCCGCCCCTGGTGGGCACCGGGCTCGAGGCCGACGTCGCCCGCAACTCGGGGATGGTCATCACCGCCGCCGAGGCCGGGACCGTCCGCAAGGTCACCGCCGACGAAATCCAGGTGGGCAACCGCATCTACTCGCTCCGCAAGTTCGTCGGGACCAGCAGCCGGATGTGCCAGAACCAGAAGCCGATCGTCCGCGAGGGCGACCGGGTCGAGGCGGGCCAGGTGATCGCCGACGGGGCATCGACCAAGGACGGCCAGCTCGCCCTGGGCCGAAACGTGCTCGTCGGGTTCCTCCCGTTCGACGGCTTCAACTACGAGGACGCCATCCTCATCTCCGAGAAGATGGTCAAGGACGACGCCTACACCTCCATCCACATCGACGAATACGAGATCGAGGTCCGCGAGACCAAGCTCGGCCGCGA
>PUPC01000118.1 GCA_003553185.1 Planctomycetota bacterium
CACATGCCGGACGAGCCGGAAGGCCCGGACGACAAACTGCTCGATTACGTCATCCGCATCCACGCTTATCGGGGCCAGAGCTATCTGCGCGTATTCTACACCGCGGAGTGCAAGCAGGGCGAGAACATCGGGCAGTTTACCCCCGTCCATCGCTGGCACATGGCGATCCCGGGCGACCTGGGCGACGAGGTCCGCTATAACTTCGGCACCAAGGGCGCTCCCATCCTCGGCGGGTTCGGCGAGCCGGGCGAAGACCCGGCCCACGACCGGGCGTGGCTGGTCTGCGACACCTCCCAGCGGTATGTCGTCGGCGGCGCACCGACCTTCCACCGCGACATGGGGGTGATGGAGGGCAAGACGATGGCCACCAAGCCCAAACGGCTGGGCTATCTCGACCTCTCCGGCGAGGACCGCGGCATAATGGTCTCGCTGCGGTGGTTCTGGCAGAACTACCCGAAGGGCCTGTTTGCCCATCCGAACGGCTCGCTTCAACTTGCCCTGTGGCCCGGGTTCTTCCGCAGAACGCCCATCGTACAGGGCTTGAACCACGACAAGCAGGCGAACTTCTTCCCGGGCATGTCCAAGACGCACGAGATGGTCCTGTATCTGCACGGCGAAGATGCCCAAATCCAAGGCGTGCATGCCATGGCCCAAAGCCCGCTTTTCGCACAATGCCGCCCTGAGTGGTACTGCGAAGAGACCAGGGCGTTCGGCCGGGTTGCATCCAGCAACCCCGAACTGTACCCGCCCGAGCGACGCTGGATCGTCGAGAGCTACGACCATTTCTTCGAACAGGCCCGGCGCGACCAGTTGTACCGGCGCGACCTCAGCCGGGGCATCGACGCCTATGGGATGTTCAACTTCGGCGACGGCATCAACCACATCACGCCCAGCCGGCGTGATGACTGGCGCGAACGCACGGCCGCCGACGACATCCACTGGTCGAACATCTACTACGGATTCCCACACGCCTTCATCATCCAGTTCGCCCGGACCGGCAATCTCGACATGCTCGATCTGGCCGTCGAATCCAGCACTCACCTGCAGGATATCGACATCCACTGCTGGCACCCGAACCCGGAGATGATCGGGGCCCCCCGCTACAGCGCCGGGCCCGACCATATCCGGCTTTACGGTCGGGGCGACCCGGTCTTTACCTCGCCCACTTACAATCACTATAAAAACCAGAGCTTGTTCGAGCGATACTGGCTTTTCGGTGATCGGCGAGCCCTCGAGATGGGCCTGCGCTCGGCCGGCTTCGCCAGGCGGAGGCAGCGCCGGTCGATCAGCCAGTCGCGCAGCATCGGCCACGGGATCGTCGGCCTGCTTGCCGCGTTCGAGACCACGCTTGACACATCGTATCTCGACGCTGCCAAAGACATCGTCGAGGCGACCCGCGACTTCACACGCTCCAGCGCCGGCGCCTGGATCGACGGCATCGCCCTCGAAGGGCACCGCGCCTGGTACGAGGTCACCGGCGACCGGCAGGCAATCGAGACGGTGATGGGCGGGGTGAACGCATCGTTCGAGCGCCGCAGCTTCGCCGGTGCCATCCTGCATGCCTATGGATTCGCCTACGGGCAGACCGGGAACGAGGAATACCTCGAGCACGGGCTGCGCCATCTGCCCCGGCTGGCGCGCGGCCAATACCGGATGGGAAGCTTAGGCAACAACTTCCGGAGCACCGGATATTTCTTCTGGTACATGACCGAGGACCTCCCCAAAAACGAAGAGGTGCCCGTCTTCGAGTGGTGAGCCGGAGCAAAGCGTTTCCGGTTCGGCAGGCCTTCCAACCTCTGGCCGGTCAGTGCTGCAATCCTTCTCATTGGCCGGGAGAGATGGAGGAGGGGGGAGGCGGCGTACTTGCGATAGAACGGCGGCCGGTCAGATCAGGAGTTCGATCGTGCCGACCTTCTGTTTGCGCCGGTTTTCGACAGGCGGCCAGAACCTCCGCTCGATCTCGGCCGCCTGTTCTTCAGAGAAGAAGCCCAGCCGGCGCATCATCCGGGTGAACACCGGCCGTAACGGCTGGCGGTCGCCCCCTTCAACTTTCATTGCGAACCCGACGCCGCGGTCCACGACTGCCGCGCAGTACACCCCGTTTCCGCCCGCCTTGGTGAGCAGGCGGATATCCTCGCCGAGCACCTCGTGATAGGGCGGTTCGCCGGTATGTCCGCCCGCGTGCTCGGCCATTGCGGCGGTGATTCTTCGAATCGCCCCGGCGGTCTGTTCGCCGAAGTGGTGGTCGGGCATACTCATCCGAGCGTAGCCGCGAGCCATCTTCTCGATCGAGAAGTGGTGGATCGGGGCGGAACAGCCGTCGACTCCCACGTGCAGCTCGTCATCGTCGAGACAGGATATCGCCCTCAAGGTCTCGATAATCGTCTGCTGGTGCGGATGGGTCGGGTCGGCATAGCCGGCCAGGGGGTAGCCCAACTGCCGGCACACGGCGAGCATCCCGGCGTGCTTTCCCGAGCAATTGTCGCCAACGCCGGCGCCCGATTCGAGCCGGTCTTCGTCGATCCCGCACTTCCTGAGAATGGACTGTACCTGGTTCACTTGGTCGTCGCCGCCCGTGTGCGAGCCGGAGATGATGGCGATGTCGGCGTTGTCCAGCCCGAATGTGTCCGCCGCGCCCGAGGTGATGACCGGGATGCACTGGATGGGCTTTGCCGCGGAACGGATGTATGCCCGCGTACCTCGTTCGCCCACTTCGTCGAGGACCGTTCCGGCTGCGTCCACGACGACGGCCGAGCCGCGGTGGAGGGCATCCTGTACACCTGAGCGGGTGATAACGGCGAGGGGGGCCGAATTGGTGAACGCGACGAACTTCGACATCGCCCGGTCTTGCTCTCCTGGGCTTTGCTGTGCGGCCCGAATATACAAACGCCCGCCTGCGTCCGGCTCCAGCCGGTCACACGGCGGGCTTCCTGAGCCGCTGAAGGCCTGATCTCCGTTCCA
>PUPC01000088.1 GCA_003553185.1 Planctomycetota bacterium
ATAGCGGCTCGCCCCCGCCGCCCGCCACGCTCAACCCCGCACGCCCCTCCCACGGAACACGCTCCGTTCCCACCACAGCGAAGCCCGGATGCTTGACACCGGGGCCGACTTCTGACACGATGCCTCCGGTTGTGAACAAGGCACTTCTTTCTGGCGGAGAGGATGATGAGTGAGCTCAAACTGGGGATGATCGGGCTGGACACCTCGCACTGCCCCGCGTTCACCAAACTGCTGAACGACGAGGAGAACCCGCACCACGTACCCGGCGGCCGGGTGGTCGCCGCCTACCCCGGCGGCAGCCGGGACATGGAGGCCAGTTCCTCTCGCGTCGACGGGTTCACCGAGCAGATGCGCGATGAGTTCGGCATCGAGATGACGGACTCGATCGGGGCGGTCTGCGAACAGGCCGATGCCATCCTGCTCGAAAGCTGCGACGGGCGCCAGCACCTCGAACAGTTCGAGGCCGTCGCACCGTTCGGCCTGCCCGTGTTCATCGACAAGCCGCTGGCCACCACGACCGACGACGCCCTGCGGATCGCCGAGCTGTCCCGACAGCACGACGCCCCGTTCGTCTCGTCCTCCAGCATCCGGTTCTCGCGCGGTATCGTCGAGCTGGCCGAGGGCCGGCCGGTGCAGGGCTGCACCGCGTTCGGGCCGGCGTCGATCCTCGACGACTTCCCCGGCCTGTTCTGGTACGGCATCCACATCGCCGAGATGATCTTCGCAAAGATGGGACGCGGCTGCACACAGGTCACCGCGCGGAAGACCGAGCGGGCCGACGTGGCCACCGGCGTTTGGGACGACGGGCGCGTCGCCGTGCTCTACGGCCACCGGTTCAAGAAAGGGCCGGGCTTCGGCTGCGACGTGTTCTACGAGGGCGGCGTCGAACAGGGCGTCAGCCAGGGCGACCCGCCGGGGTACGCCCTGCTGCTCGAAGCCGTCGTCGAGTTCTTCCGCACCCGAAAGCCGCCCATCGACCCGATGGAGACCGTCGAGATCGTCGCCTTCCTCGAGGCCGCCAACCAGAGCCGCGAGACCGGCGAGACCGTCCAACTGCCCCTGCCCTGACGAAGCAGAACGGTCCGCCGCTCACGCGATACGGCCGATGTGGTACAGCCGACGGTCAGCGCGAGTCGGCGAATTCGGGGGCTTCCTGCCAGCGGTACGGGTAGCGGACGATGCGCAGGTCGGCGGTGACGTTCAGCGTGGGCTCGGCGGTGGGGTGCGGTGTGCGAACGGTCCGCGGGTCGTCCGGGTCGGCGATGGGGTCCTGTTCCGGCGGGAGGTATTGTTCGGGCAGGTGGTGGAAGCACCGGACGAGCGGGACGCCCGAGCCGTATTCCTCCACGGCCTCTTCGAAGAGGTCCCGCCAGGTTCGGGAGAACGGCGGGTAGGCAAGGCCCGATGGATATCCGTTGGCCGCATACAGGTAGCTCGAGGGCAGCCAGTTCTCGTCGGAGTCGGTGAGGGTCGGCCCATCGAGGTCCACGTAGCGGAACCCCTCGACGCCATCCCGCTCGTCGAGGTGCCGGTCGTATCGCTGCAGCCACGGCGGGCGTGAGCCCTCGGTGCCCCGGTTGGGGTCGGACGGGCAGATGAACGCTTCGCGGTGGTCCACGATCCGGGTGAGTGCGGCGAGGTATGGGGGGAAGGTCCCGTGCTGGTCGCGGTAGTATTGGGTGGCGTGGGCGAGCTGTCGCAGGTTGTTCTGGCACCGGAGCTGCTGTGCCTGCCGGAACATGTGGGAGCCGATTGTGACGATGCCCCAGGCGACAAATACGATGACGCCGGCGATGAAGCTGTATGCGCACAGGCGGAGAAACTTCGCCCTGAAATCAATGCCGGTCTGAGCACCGGAGATGTTGCCCATGTCCCCCTCAGGTCATCTTGTCGGCCAGCTCCGCTGTGCGCCGGCCGAGCTCCCGGCACTGCTGTTCGACCCGGATGTCCGGGGCGTTGATGGAGACCGGCCCGTAGTGGTCGCCCTTCGAGTTGCCGCGGATGATCATCCCGTGGATGAGCATCGACTGCAGGATGGTCAGGATGGTGGTCTCGTTCCCCCCGCCGATGTTGGCCGAGGAGGAGAACGCGGCGCCGACCTTCCCTTCAAGTTGGCCGTGGTATTTGACGCTGTCGTCGAACAGCTTCCGGACCGGGGCGGCCGGTGCGCCGTAGTAGGTGGGCGAGCCGATGATGGTGGCGTCGTAGTCGAGCAGTTCGGCGGGGTCGGTGTCCTCGACACGCTTGAGGGTCACGTCGGCGCCCGCCTTTTCTGCGCCGTCCGACACGAGCCGGGCCATCTCCTCGGTATTCCCGCTTACGGATGTGTAGATCACCAGTACGTTTGCCATGTCGATGGCTCCTTTCAGTTTCCTTTCGTGGCGAGATAGTTCTCGATGAGCACTTCGATGTCCGACGGGTCTTCGTTTTCCCACAGCCCGACGATACGGCGCTCCCGCTCGGCGTTCTCGGGCGAGTCCGATGCGTGGGCGCCGTTCTTCATCAGGTCGTTCCCGTACACGCTCCGTACGGTGCCCGGCGCCGCGTCGGCCGGGTTGGTCGATCCCAGGCAGGTACGGATTTTGTCGATGGCGTCGGGGCCGCGGTAGAGCAGGCCCAGGCATTTCTCGCGGCCCGGCTTGCTCTCCTGGTCGGGCTCGACGTTGTACGGGTCGCGCCCGGACATGTATTGGACGATGCGATAGAACTCGTGGCGGGCGTTCAGCCCCTTCAGCTCGTCGGCGATGGTGTCCACCGTCTCGGGCGGGATGGGGAATTCGAACGCCTGCCGGAGGACCTGCTCGACCCGCTCGGCGACGCCCCCCTTCAGCCGGTCGCGGAATATGGCTTCGAGCGGGCCGTAGAACTGCTTGGCCTGTGCCACGCTCATTCGCAGCACGCGCGAGGCGACGATGCACAGCCCGGTCCGCGAGAACAGGTCGATGATGTTGCCGGGCCGGGCGCTGCCCGGCTTGAAGTTGTCCGGCTTGAGGATGACCAGGCAGGTCTCGGCCGGCTCGTCGAACTGGACCACGTGTTCGAGGACGCCGCCGTCGCTCTGGGCATACCGGGCGAACAGCCGCAGTTCGTCGTCGATCACGTCCGGGTCGGGTCCGATGAACACCGCCGGCTCGAAGTGTTTCATATCGCCGGTCTTGTAGCCGATGAAGTCGCCGTATGCCCCCCGCACCGTGTTCCCCTGCGCCTGTGGGTCGCTGAGCGATCCGACGGCGGACCGAATGCGGCCCAGGGCGTCCTCGCCCTCGAACAGAAGCAGGAGCGTGCGGTTGGTGATGCCCAGCGGGTTGTCCCGGCGGAAGTAGTCGTCGAGGTAGGCGAGCAGCCCCTGGCGCATCTCGGGTTCGATGTCCTGGTGTGAGAGCAGTTGGCCGTATTCGGCGACGAACTCGTCGCTCGGCGCGTACAGACGCGCCCCCACGATGTCGAGCCCGGAAAGCGAGCAGACCCGCCCGATGATGCCGCCGGTGCGGCTCTTGAGCAGGCAGTAGGGGGTGATGAGTACGTAAGCCATTTCATTGTTTGCCATCGAGTCGTTTTCTCCGTCGTTGCCAGGCGATAATAAATATAATACCGCACGCCAGACCGAGGACGTTGGCGTAGAAGTCCAACACGTCCGGCGTCCGGTCGACAAAACGCTGGGACCATTCGTCCAGCGCGGCGAACAGGGTACCCAAGCTACCCGCTATTATAATGGTCGGCAGCAATTTGTCAGGGATTTTGTGGCGCAATGATCGAAAGAAAAGGGCGCCCAGCGGAAAGTAAAAGGCGAAGTGGACGACCTTGTCGATATGGGGAATCGAGGGGCCCGGGGGCAGCGCGGGCGCGGGCAGGCGGTTGACCACCGCGATGAACAGGGCCATCGCCGCAGTCGCCGGCCACCGGCTGAGCCATTGGAGCAGGCCGCTTTCGTCATTTCTTCCGTTCGTCATCCTCGGCGTCGATCTCCTTCTCGATCTCCTCGACGGTCCCTTCGGGGAACTCGCCCAGCCAGTACTCGACCTCGGCGGGCGTGGCGCCGGTCTGCTTGGCACGCGGCTCGGGCGCCTTGTCCCGTTTTCGCTTCTGGCTCTGTACCCGGGCGACGTGCTCGAGCAGGTCGTCCACGCGGAGGGTGTTCGCCCCCATCCGTTTCGCGGCCGCCAGGACCTCGCGGTCGTTGCTCACCACGGTCAGGTCCCTGCGGCCGGTCGTGTCTCGAACCATTCTGACGATGGCCTGGTCGGCGCTCCGGTACTCTCCGGCGAAGGTGAACCGGACCCTCTCGCGCGGGGCCTGGGGCGTGTAGCCGCCGCCGGTCCCGTCGAACACCACGTGGGCCCGCTGGCCGGTCGATACGGCGTACCGGGTGACGATTTCCAGCACGCGGTTGCGCGAGCGTTCGGGGTCGCCCGCCTCGAGCAGGTCGCTGGCCCGGTCGTCGGCGAAGGTGAGGTTGTGTCCGTCAACGATGACCATTGATCTGCCCGCGGTTACTCGTCTTGCGGTGCGGCGCGCTCGGTTCAGTCCGCCCGGAATCGGGTGTTCCCGCCGACAATGGTCCGGACGGCTCGCCCCGTGACTTCCCTCCCGTGGAACGGGCAGTTGCGGCTGCGCGAGCGGAACCGTTCCACGTCGAGCGTCCACCGCTGGTCGGGCCGGATGAGGGTGACGTCGGCGTCGGCACCGGGCCGCAGCGTCCCCCGGTCGATCCCCAGCACGGCGGCGGGGGCGACCGTGAGCGTGGCGATGAGCCCGGGCCAGTCGAGCACCTCGTCGATGAGCTCGGTGATGGCGACCGGGAGCAGTGATTCCAGGCCGATGACGCCGAACGGCGCCTGGCTGAACTCGACCTGCTTCGACTCCGGCGGGTGCGGGGCGTGGTCCGAGGCGATCACGTCGATGGTCCCGTCCCGCAGCCCGTCCCGCAGCGCCGCCACGTCGTCCGCCGTCCGCAGAGGCGGGTTCATCTTGAACACCGGGTCATATGTTCGGACGCATTCGTCGGTCAGTGCGAGATGGTGGGGGGTGACCTCGGCGGTGACGTGGGCGCCGGCCGCCTTGCCCCTGCGGATCAGTTCGACGCCGCCGGCGGTGCTGACGTGGGCCACGTGGAGCCGGGCGCCGGTGAGCCGGGCGAGGATGATGTTCCGGGCGATGGCGACCTCCTCGGACGCGGACGGGATGCCGGGCAGGCCGAGGATGGTGGACATCGTGCCCTCGTTCATCACCCCCTCGCCCGACAGGTCGGGGTCCTCGCAGTGCTCGATCACGACCCGGTCGAACATCCGGGCGTACTCCAGGCCCCGCCGCATGATCTCGGCGTTGTGGATGGGCGAGCCGTCGTCGGAGAAGGCGACCGCCCCGGCCCGGCTGACCTGGCCGATCTCGGCCAGCTCCCGGCCGAGCCGCCCCTTGGTGACCGCGCCGACCGGGTAGATGCGGGCAAGTGCGGCCCGCTCGGCCTGGAGCAGGATGAACTCGGTGCCCGCCTCGTTATCGACGGCCGGCTCGGTGTTCGGCATGCAGGCGATGGTGGTGAACCCGCCGGCGACGGCCGCCGCCGAGCCGGTGGCGATGGTCTCGGCGCCCTCCATCCCCGGCTCGCGCAGGTGGACGTGCATGTCGATCAGCCCGGGGGCGACGATCAGCCCGGTCGCGTCGATGGTCTCGTCGGCCTCGGGCCGGCCCTCGGTCAGCTCGGCGACCGTCCCGCCCGCCAGCAGCAGGTTGAGCCGCTTGTCGATGCCCTGGCCCGGGCAGATCACCCGGCCGTTCTCGATCAGCGTGGTCTTTGCCATCTCACCCCTTCGCTCCGCATACCAGATAGAGCACGGCCATCCGAACGGCCAGGCCGTTGGTCACTTGGTCGAGGACCACCGAGTGGGGGCCGTCGGCCACCGCCGGGGTGATCTCGATCCCCCGGTTCATCGGCCCCGGGTGCATGATGAGCAGGCCGTCCTTCGCCCGCTCCAGCCGCTCGCTGTTGATCCCGAACACCCTCGCATACTCGCGGATCGACGGGAACAGCCCGCTCTTTTGCCGTTCGAGCTGGATGCGGAGGATGTTGATCACGTCGCACTGGGGGATGAACTCGTCGAGGTCGTGGAACACCTCGACGCCCATCTCCTCGATCCCGTCGGGGATCAGTGTGGCCGGGCCGCAGACGACGACTCGAGCCCCGAGCTTGGTCAGCCCCCAGATGTTCGACCGGGCGACCCGGCTGTACTTGATGTCGCCGCAGATGCCCACGGTCAGCCCCTCGATGTGGCCCTTCCGCTCGCGGATGGTAAACATGTCCAGCAGGCCCTGGGTGGGGTGCTCGTGGGCGCCGTCGCCGGCGTTGACCACGCTGCACTCGAGGTTGCGGGCGAGCAGGTGGGGCGCCCCGGGGGCCGAGTGGCGGAGGACGATCACGTCGCAGCCCATCGCCTGGATGTTCCGGGCGGTATCGACCAGGGTCTCGCCCTTGCTGATGCTGCTCCCGCCCTTGGAGAAGCTGACGGTATCGGCGCTCAGCCGCCCGGCGGCGAGCGAGAACGAGGTGACCGTCCGAGTGCTGGGCTCGACGAACATCAGGACGACGACCTTGCCGGTGAGCGTGGGGACCTTTTTCCGCTTGCGGGTCGAGACCTCGCGGAACGACTCGGCGGTGTCGAGGATGATGTCGAGTTCCTCGGCCGACAGGTCCTCGAGGCCGAGCAGGTGCTTCCGAGTCCATTCCAAAGCCGGTTCTCCCAGTTGCGCCATAAATCGGTCCTCTTGCTGGGCGGCCGGGCCGGGGGCGTCGCCCGATCCGCCGGGTGCGTCCAAGGCCGGTCAGCCCTGCGGCTTGCCCGGCTGCTCCCTGGGCACGACCGTCACCACGTCGGCCTCGTCGCTCTCGGTGAGCATCACCCGGACGTTCTCGTCGTCGCCGATGGTCACCTTGCGGCCGACGTAGTCGGGCCGGATCGGGAGCTCGCGGCCGCCCCGGTCGATCAGGCCCGCGAGCTGGATTTTCCGCGGCCGGCCCAGGTCCATCAACTGGTCGAGCGCGGCGCGGATCGACCGGCCCGTGTGGAGCACGTCGTCCACCAGGATGACGGTCCGGTCGGAGATGTCGAACGGGATATCGGTCCCCTCACGCCGGGGGAGGTGTGGGCCGCGGCTGCGGATGCCCACGTCGTCCCGGTAGAGAGTGATGTCCATCGTGCCCACGGGCACCTCGACGCCTTCCTCGTCCTCGATTGTGGCGGCGATGCGGCGGGCGAGGAACACGCCGTGGGTGTGCAGCCCGACGGCGACCAGACCCTCGGCGCCCTCGTTCTGCTCGACGATCTGATGGGCGATCCGGTTGATCGCCCGCCCGATCCAGGTCGCGTCGAAAAGCTGCCTCGTTTCCGCCATAACGGCGATACATTATCATATCGCCCTGCCCCGTGCAAGCGGAAACGCCCCGATTGGCAAACGGCAGCCCCCTCCCGTTTTGTCCTGCGGCGAAAGGGAAGCGGGGCGGCCGTTATCCGACCGCCCCGCAACCTGCGTTGTCCGTCGTTTTGGCTACCGCCGGCGCTTCTTCAGAAGCGGAGCCAGCCCCAGCCCGAGCAGCGCCAGGCCGGTCGGTTCCGGTATCGGCGGGTGGTGGTGATGGTCGTTATGTTCGTGCTGCATCAGGTGGATGGCCGCGTCGTAGTCGTGGTGCGACATCCCCTTGTGGAACATAACGCCCTGCACGTTCGATGGATCGAAGCCATCGGCCTCGACTCGGAGGTCGATGTAGTATGCCCCGTCCGCCGGGTCGCTGTTGCCGAACAGTTGCCAGATGGGATGGATGTGGATTCCGCCACCTCCGCCCACCTCGATGAAATCCTCGAGCACCTGCTCGTCCGAGTCGCCGTAAATGTAATATAGATCGGAGAGCGCGTTGGCCCGTAAGGTCATGTGGGTGCCGCCGGATGCCGGCTCGAAACCGGCCGCAGACGCGCCATCCCAGTACATAAGCCCACCGGTGATGACGAGGTCAACCGTGCTGTTCGGAGTCAGCGTGTTGTGGTCGGCCCCGATTCCCGGCCAGGTTGTTCCCTCGTGTTGGGTGACCCAATCGCCGCCATTCACGTCGACGAACTGGTAGAAGTCGTGGTGGTGGGCGATGCGGTGGCCGTGGAGCTCGAGCTGGCCATGGTGCACCTCGATCTCGAGGTCCGGATGATCGCAGCCATTGTGGTCATGGCCATTGTGGTCATGATTGTGCGCTGCTGCCATTCCGGCCAGCGGTCCGGCGGTGAGCAGGATCGCTACGAAAAATCTGATGAGAATAGAATGCTTCATGCTTGTACTCCATTATTCTGTTTGCGGTGTTGGTCTTCTTGCGACAAATCTATTGTTATCGAGGGAGTAAAACACCTCGCGGAACTCGAGAGTTGCGGCTCGGCCGTCGAGGAACGCGTAGTTACTGACGGACTCGGGCGAGGCGGGCGGGCCGCCGTGTGCGTTGATCTGCGACTGCTCGGCAGCCCTCTGGGCTATCGCCTCGGGGGTGTTGATGGCCGCCCAACCTTCTGCGTGCACGTGGTCGGAGCCGGCGAACGACCCTTCGTACGCCATGATCAGGAACAGGACCGTCTCGCCGGGCGATCTCACCCGGCTCAGGGTGCGAGCACTGTAGCTCTGGGGACCGTAGTCCGTCAGAAAACTGTTGACCCCGTAGCTGGTCCGCCGGTACTGACTGGTCGAACCGGGAACCGGGGTGGTCCAGTGTGGGCTGTCATCGGCCGGAGAACGGGCGAGCAGCTCGTTCTCGTAATACCTCTGAAGAGTGTTGATCCACGCGACCTCTTCGTGGCCGTGGGCCCCGCCGTGGGCCAGTCCGACATCCACAAAATGGCCGTTGTAGGCCATCGTATACATGTAGTGGGCCATGCTCATATTCCGCATGTTACTCAGACAGTTCGTCCGAACGGCGGCACGGCGGGCGGAGCCCAACGCCGGTATCAACAGCGACGCGAGCACCCCGATGATGGAGATTACCACGAGGAGCTCGATGAGGGTGAATGCACCCCCGGCTCTTCTATGGCTCACAACTGACTCCTTCCCGGCATACCTCAGTCTCGAGAATATGCCGTTCTCACAGGAGGAGAAGTCCGACTACACTCCACGACCGGCCGGCGGTCGGCTGGGGATCGGCGTCCGAAGGGGACCGGTCACATGAGATCGGGGCCTTCGGATCGAAACTCAGCCATACATTGGCCTGTCATGGAACAACGATTACGCAGGTTCTCTCGGAAGTGAGTCAGGCAAGAGGAGGGGCGCGGGGGCCGCTCCATATGTGGCGGCGGTGCTGGGGGGAGCACTGCGATTCGGAAACGATCGCATGGGGGATCGGACAGCCGCATATCGCAGACGAAATTGCCGGCGACGTTTGAGCGTACAGGACGCCCAGAATCTGGCACAGCTTGCAGTCGGTGTCGGTGCAGCCCGTGTGGTCCGCGTCGCCGCAGTCCCCGGCCTCGATCAATATGGTATGGCGGGCCGTGCGGGCTTCGGAGCAGGCGGGCGTATCGCTGCACCGGATGCCTTGTCCGGTATGGAATTCGTGCGGATGGGCAATCGAAACGTGGATCGCGTTCAGCCCAGCCACGCCGGGCAGGACGGCAAACAGGGCAAGTAGAGTTGTAGTAAGCCGTCGGGTCATACCGTGATATCGCCGGTGGCGCCTCCCCGCCGCCCGCCGTACCCTGCAAAGCCAAAACGCGAAACCATAATGATCCTGATTCGAATTGTAGTCTGGCGAGGGGCTGCTGTCAACTGTCGGAACAACGTTTTTTTCCGGACCGGCTTCGGCAAATCGGGTGTCGTTCGAGCGGGAGGGCACAGGGACGCGAAGCCCTCTTTTCAGGATGATGAGGCCGCGAACCCGGCGGACCGGGGAACTGTCAGGGAGAGCTTCTCACAAACATTGAGTTGCGCGCCCGCCGGATCGGTTATAATAGGGGTAGATACCATCCCGATTGTGCATGACTGGGGGAGGATGGAGCAGCCGATGACAAACAGACGCACACTGCTTTTCCTACTCATCGCGGCGATTGCGCTGCCGGCGGCGGCGACCGGAGGCGAAGGGTTCGCCTTCGCCGGGGCGGGCATGACCCCGGAGGTGTCGATTTCGGTAGCGGCCGAGCCGGGCGCGGATACCATCGATCTCGTCGCACGGTTCGACCTGCCCGACGGGCTGAAGCTGTACAGCGAAGACGACAAGCTCTATTTCGACTGGCAGGATGTCCGGGGCGTCGAGCTCCAGGAGGTCCTGCTCCCCGATACGATCGAGGCGCCCGACCCGCTCTCGCCCGGCGACACGATGGAGGTGTTCGAGGGCCGGGTGGAGATCACCGCCCGGTTCGCCGTCACCGTGGACGCCAGCGAGCACATTATGGTTCGCGGGGCGCTCCACCACATGTCCTGCACCGACGAGCTGTGCAACCCGCCGGCGAAGGAATCGTTCAGTTTCCAGCATCTGTCGGGCGAGGGCGCCCTGGCGGATGTCGGGCCGGGCACGGCCGAGCCGGCGGAACCGCCCGCCGAGCCGCCCGCGCCAACAGCCGAGCCGGACCCCGAGGACGAGGGCTTGGCCGGCGTCGGCGGCCTGTTCTGGCAGCTTGTGCTCGCGTTCTTCGCCGGGCTGGTCATCAGTTTCACCCCGTGCGTCTATCCGATGTATCCGGTGACGGCGGCGGTCATCGGTGCCCGTCGCGACGGGGGCCTGGCCGGCTCACTGCTGGCGGCTGCGGTCTATGTGTTCGGGTTGGCCGTGGTGTACGCCGTGCTCGGTCTGTTGGTCGCCCGGCTGGGTGCGGCCGTTCACAACGTTCTCCAGTCGCCCTACGTGCTCGTGCCGGTCGCCCTCATCTTCGTCGGCCTGGCGGTGGTGATGTTCCGGGGTGTCGATATCAGCGCCGGGGGCTTTGGGGCAAAGCTTCAGAGCAAGCTGGCGGGCCGGAAGGGCCTGCCGACCACGTTCGCCCTCGGTGCGATCAGCGGTCTGATCGCCAGCCCCTGCGTCGCCGCCCCGCTCGCCGGGATGCTGCTGTTCATCGCCCGGACGGGGAACACCGTCCTCGGGTTCTGGATGCTGTTTGTGCTCGCCTGGGGGATGGGTGTCCCGCTCGTCCTGTTCGGCACGGCGACCGGGCTGATGCCCAAGGCGGGGCCGTGGATGGACTGGTTCAAGCTCCTGCTCGGGTTCGTCCTGATCTGGGGGGCGCTGTATTTCCTTCAGCCGGTAATCGGCGGGCTCGTCTACCAGGTGGGCTTCGGCGTGCTGCTCGTCCTCGCCGCCGTCTTCCTCGGCGGGTTCGACCGGCTGACCGCGGAGAGCGGGCTGGCCGACCGGCTGAAGCGGGCGATGGGCACCCTGATGGTGATCGGGGCCGTGCTCCTCATCGGTTCCGCCGCACTCGGCCAGCTCGGGATGCCCGCACAGGAGGCCACGGGCGTCGCCCCGGGCAGCATCTTCCAGATCACCCCGCCCGAGGAGGTCCGGGCGTCCCTCGACCGGGGCGAGCCGGTCATCCTCGACTTCTGGGCCGAGTGGTGCGTCAACTGCAAGGTGCTGGACCGGCGGGTATACTCCCAGCCGGAGGCCCGGACCGCCGCCGAGGGGCTGGCCACCTACAAGGTCGACGTGGGGGAGCACGCCGCGTTCGCCCGAGACGAATTCGAGGTCTTCATGCCGCCGGCTCTGCTCTTCGTCAGCCCCGACGGGACCGTGTGGGACCGGCGGGACGGGATGCTCGACCTCGCCGAGTTCCTGGAACTCGTGGAAGGGTTCAGGCAGGCCCATTAGCAACCAAACGGAAACGCGCAGGTACATGGTATCCACTCTGCCGAGGCGGGCGGGGGGCCGCGCCTGGGCGATGTGGCGGGGACGAAGGGAGCCCGAAGGGCGACCGGAGGAGCCGCCACATCGCTCGCCGCTGCACGGGGCTACCCCTGGCCGGTCCCGAAGTTGGCGTGCTTCGGACAACGGAGCTGGAACGAGCTGCGGGTCTGCCTCCGAGAGCTGGCTCCGCCCGGCTCCCGAGAGGGGCGACGCCCGCCCGAGGCGGGTGACTCACCGCCGGCCACAACCGGCCCGAAGCCGCCTCGAGACCCGGACCGCTCGCTGATCGGCGGAGGCCGTGCACCGGCCAAGCCATCCCCCTGGGCGATGGCCGCAGCAATGGAAGCGTATCTGGATGCTCACCGGAACCCGCCCCACGCGGCCCGTGAGCGCCGGATGGGATATTGACAATGCATAGAAAAGGGCCCATCCTGCGTCCTTCCCAATCGGTTTCAAGAAAAGGAGGACCACAGGATGGGCCGGAAATGGTATTATATGGTTGTTCGCGCGAAAAACCAGACGTTTGAGTTTCGTCGCTCGATGGTCGAGTGGGCTCTGGCCGAGGGTGTGAGTGCGGCTGCCCGACAGTTCGACACCACGCGGAAGACGGTCCGCAAATGGCGGGACCGCTACCTGACAGAAGGCACGAACGGTCTGTACGAGCGGAGCCGTGCCCCGCACAACTGCCCGCACAAGACGCCGCCCGCCCGGGAACAGGAGATCGTGCGTCAACGGCTCAGAACGCCCGGATACGGGGCCAGACGGCTCAAACACGAGTTCGAGCTGGAGCCCAGCGTCGGGGCGATCCAGCGGGTCCTGCGGGACAACGGCCTGGTCCGAAAGCCGAAGAAGAAGTACCAGAAGAAGAACGACCTTCGGGAGGTTAAGAAGAAGTACGCCCCGTTCAGCCGGTTCAAGATGGACGTGAAATACCTCAACGACATCCCCCACTACTGGCCGTACCTGACCGGCATGGGCCTGCCCACGTTCCAGTACACCATCGTCGAGGTGCGGGTGGGGGCGATCTACCTGGCCTTCGCTGACGAGTTCGGCGTACTCCAGTCCCGGGCCGTGATCGTGCGGTTCCTCAGGCACCTCGAAATGCACGACATCCCGCTCCGGGACGTGCTCATCCAGACCGACGGCGGCGGCGAGTTCGAGGGCACGCACGTGGTGAAGAAGCCCGACGGATTCACCCGCTCCATCGAGTCGTTCGGGGCCGAGCACCGGGCGGTCCCCGGCCGGCCCAACGCCCAGGCCGAAGCCGAGAGTCTGCACAGTCGGATCGAGCCCGAGTTCTTCGACATCGAGGACTTCGCCAGCCCGCTCGACTTCTGGCAGAAGATCGCCACCTGGCAGAACTGGTACAACCTGCAGCGGAAGAACTCGAGCCGCGACTGGCGGTCGCCCGCACAGAACCTGCGGGCAATCCAGCCCGACTGCGACCTCGGCATCTTCTTGCTTCCGCCCCTCCACGTCGATACACTACTCGACGCGCAAAGTGGGGACCATGTACCTGCGCACCCCG
>PUPC01000161.1 GCA_003553185.1 Planctomycetota bacterium
AACCTGGACAACCATTTTTCGGCCAGGATTATCAGTACCAGCCCAGGCTGCCCCGGTCTTACACCAAGCTTGGATACGAAGGTGTTGAACTGCCTGATAATGCTCAGCACGTTGATGACGGCGGAGAATGGATCATGACCAGGGACAACGTTACTGGCCTGATCTGGCAGATCAAGACTGAAAATACCATGTATGACACCTATTCATGGACAGACGCCAGGGACGTATTCATCGCGGAACTGAACCGGGAAAGTTTTGGCGGTTATTCTGACTGGCGCCTGCCCACGGTCAAGGAGCTGTCTTCTCTTGTTGATAGTGGCGTACTCTCAGAACAAACATCCCCAAAAATCAACTCATTCTGGTTTCCCAACACTACTCACATCAGCAACATGCCATATTGGACAGCTGACAGACATCTTGGATATTCTATTAGCTTCGCTCGGTATTGGTGCGTGAACTTCAATACCGGACTTACTGGTTTTGCTCAGCATAATGCTTCTGGCGGGAGGCATGTATACGCAGTACGTTCAGGCCAGACATATCCATCAAACCTGGTTGATAATGAAGACGGCACAGTAACTGATCCCAACACCGGATTGATGTGGCAGAAGGAAACCGCCCCGGGCACATATACCTGGGAGCAGGCCCTTGCCTATGCCCAGAACCTGACTCTGGCCGGACATTCTGACTGGCGCCTGCCCAACATTAATGAACTGCACACCCTGGTAGATTATTCCCGAGGCAACCCTGCCGTATTTCAGGCGGTTGCCAATGACACGGTTGTTGGATCCGATATCTACTGGTCTTCAACATCCGTGGCCAGTCAGACAACCGGGGCGCAGAACGCCAAAGGAATAACCCTGGGCCAATGGGGGTCTGTAACAAGTGTTGGCAAATCAAACCTGAGATATGTCCGGGCTGTCCGGGCCGGAAATTCTGCACTGGAGGCTCCTTCGTCTTTGGCAGATGTTTCCACTTTTCAGGCCGGCAACATCAAAACATCGTCAGCTGCCGTCAGAGGTTATGTCCAGGATGACGGGGGAGCTGAAATTATCGAAAAAAGATTTGAATGGGGAACCACCACATCTCTTGGCAATACTGTGAGCAACAGTTCAATTATTACAGATGGTGATTATTTCTACGCAAAAATAACCGGCCTTTTGCCGGACACTGAATATTATTTCAGGGCCCTTGCAAGAAACAGCCATGGCTGGTCACAGGGAACAATTCAATCATTTACCACTTCTCACACTGACCATTATCAGCCCTTCCCGGATACCGGCCAGGCCAGATGTTATGATGGTTCAAGAAGAATTACCTGTCCCCTCCCTGATGGACGTCACTTTGGACAGGATGTGCAGCATCAGCCCAGGCTGCCCCGGTCTTACACCAAGATGGGACATGCTGGACAGGAGTTGCCCGATACGGCTCTGCACGTGGATGACGGCGGAGAATGGATCATGACCAGGGACAACGTTACCGGCCTGATCTGGCAGATCAAGACTGAAAACACAATGCATGACACCTACTCATGGACAGGCGCCAGGGACGTGTTCATCGCGAATCTTAACTCCAATATTTTTGGCGGCTATTCTGACTGGCGTCTTCCAACAGTCAAGGAGCTGTCATCGTTGGTTGACAACAGTGTCCCTGCGGGACACTCAGCTCCAAAAATCAACTCATTCTGGTTTCCCAACACTACTCACATCAGCAACAGGCCATATTGGACAGCAGATAAATCTATACGTTCTACTTCTGTTACCGATTATTATTGGTGGGTGAATTTCATTAACGGTTCAACGGGTTTTTCTACTCATAATCCTGTTGGCGGGAGGCATGTATACGCAGTACGTTCAGGGCAGTCCTATCCACCAAACCTGGTTGACAATGAAGATGGTACTATAACTGATAAAAACACCGGATTGATGTGGCAGAAGGAAACCGCTCCAGGCACATATACCTGGGAGCAGGCCCTGGCCTATGCCCAGAACCTGAACCTGGCCGGACATTCTGACTGGCGTCTTCCAAATATTAATGAACTGCACACCCTGGTAGATTATTCCCGAGGCAACCCCGCTGTATTTCAGGAGTTTGCCAATGACACGGTTGTTACATCCAATATTTACTGGTCTTCAACATCCGTGGCCAGTCAGACAACCGGGGCGCAGAACGCCAAAGGGATAACCCTGGGCGAATGGGGGTCTGTAACAAGTGTTGGCAAATCAAACCTGAGATATGTACGGGCTGTCCGGGCTGGAAATTCAATTCCATTAGGCTCATTAAGCTCGAACATTGAGCCAATTGGGGCCTTACATGACGGGGCCAGATGGCGCACACTTGGGGCACCGGCCTGGAAGTATCATCTCTATCCCGAAAGAATAGCCACCGGTATCCACAGGATTGAATTCAAGGATTTAGACCAGTGGATAACTCCTGGAATTAAAACTGCCTTTGTTGGTGAGGGGGAAGCCGCCTCCACATCCGGGACATACGCGAGAGTCCCTGAAACAGGTTATTTGTACGTGACCCTGGAACCCGCAGGGGCGAGGGCAGACGGAGCCAGATGGCGCAGAGTCGGAACAGCCACCTGGCGGCAGAGCCATCAGACCGAAACAGGTGTCCTGGTGGGCCAGCATACTGTTGAATTTCGGGATATTGTGGGATGGAATACTCCAGCCAGGCGTAATGTCACCATCGAAAAGGACAAGACCACTACAACTTCTGGAAACTATTCCATTAATAATAATGAATATCAGATATCTGCTGATACAGGCACTCCAGGAGGAAGCGTCTCCGGTACAGGCACATATCTGCACAACCAGACCGTGACTCTGACAGCTGTGGCTGACCAGGGATGGGTCTTTAAATATTGGACAGTAAATGGCCAGATAGTGTCCACAGACCCGGAGTACACTTTTCTGGCAACTGATGACTTAAATATTATTGCCCATT
>PUPC01000100.1 GCA_003553185.1 Planctomycetota bacterium
GCTCCGGTTCTTCGTCCTCATCGGCGGTCAGGTGGCTCGTCCCCAGTTTCAGGATGGGGCGCGACAGGGTGAGCTTCTTGCGGGCAACGATGTACATCTCGCTCCACTCGGGCGCGATCTGCATCACCGCGACGGGATATGTCTGGTCCAGCCCGGCCCGCACCATGAGGTTGGTGACCGAGACTCCTTCGACCTCCATCACGTCGATGGGACAGTTCGATTCCATAAATGAATCGAGGATCAGCCGCTGCTTCTGAGCCGATATGCTGCAGGCGAACACTCGGCAGCGCTCGCCGTGCCGCTCGGAGATGACCGCCTGGTGATAGATTTCGCCTGCGGAGTCGCCCAGCTTGTTCTCGAGCTTCAGCTTGACCGCATTGTCCAGTTGGGATTCGTCGAGCGGCGGCATGATAAAGTAATGGCTGGGGGCCAGGTCGCTGGGCACCGCCAGCCGGGTAACCTCGGATTTCAGGTTGATCTTCTTGCGCGCCTTGCGAAGGAGCACCTCGACTTTCTCCGCCGGCCACCCGCCCGGCTCCCGGGAGAACGAATGGCGGAACAGTTCGAGTACCTCGACCACGTCGTCCTTCAACAGTACGGTCGCCATGGTCAGCGTGTTGTGCCCGACGTGTATCCCGAGGACTTTCGGGCTCTTCTTTTTCGTGCGCCCCAACATCATCATCTCCTTGATCTCACTCATCAGTCCTCGGGCTGGACGCTCACATCCGCATTGGCCCATGCCCGGCGCTGCCACTGACCGGCTTGAAATCGCATCCACATCTTGATGTTCCGCACCGCCAGCGGGCTCGCCTGGCTGGGCCAGTACGCAGTGACCGTTATCTGTCTTCGGTTCCCCGCCGGCTGTGTGACGGTGTATGAGTACTCGCCGGCCAAATTGCCCTGGTCATCATAAATGGCGGTCAGGGGGTGTTCGTATGGCCAGCTATCGCTGACCCCGCTGTTGACATAAGCGGTCGCGTCGGCGAGGCCCAGTTCGGCCAGATACCTTGCCCGGGCATCGCCGACTGCATCCTGATCTCTTTGCAAGGCAGTCACGTAGTAATCGACGGCCGTGAGCAGGAACACGGACAGCACGGTGATGAGGAGCGCCACGAGGCACAGGGCAGCCCCTCGCTGCCGCCTGCAAGCACGGCTTGTTCTAATTCCTGTGTCCCACATACCGTTCGCCCTTCTCCACCAGTTTAATGTCCTTGCGTGTCAGGCAGGCGGCGCTGATCTCCAACCGGGTGAGCTCCCCCGGCTCGACGGCAAACGCAGCCAACCCGGGGCACAACGTCTGGTAGGCGCGGCCTTCCGGCAGCGTCGTGTTGCCCTCCGCCCGGTTGATTGTCAGCGTCTGGCCGGCGCTGTCGCGCAAATGGATGAACTCATCTGTGATCGGTGGCGAACCGTGAAACTCGAACGGGAAGACATAACTCGTGTCGTAAAAGACGTATCGACGCAGCTGCCGTACCCCGCGGTCGGTCTCGAACGGGCAATAGACCACCACGCCCTGTACGGCCGGAGTATCCGATGACGTAACCCGGAAAGTTCCGTCGGCGTCCCGGAATAATGGCATTGCAACAGCGTATAGATCGTATTCGAGCCCATCGCCGCACACGGTTACAGCGGTCGCCCCCGCCTCGCTCAGGTCCTCGACCAGTTGATCTAATGCATTGTTGACACGAGACCCGACCACTCCTTTGGCGAATGCGGTGACAAATACATCAACTCCGCCGTCCAGAGCAATCACAAACGCTCCTAATACGGCACACATCAGGGCGGCCGCGATGACGGCCTCGACATAGGTAAAGCCCCTGCACATCAGAGATGGTTTGGACTGCCAGGGGCGGTACTGCACGGTGCTGCTCCTTCCTACAATCGATCGAACGCCAAGAGACGGCCGGCGGGGAAAGCAGGGGCTAGCCCCCGGCCATCCCGAATACCAGCGTCGCGCGGTGAGCTTCCGACCCAATATCAGCCGGGTACTGCACCCGCACGATCACCTTCCACCAGTTCGTCGTCGAATGGTTGCCGGCTGCTTCCACCACGACGTCAATTCCGTCGACGGCATCGTACTGGTCGCAGAGTGCCTGCCAGTCGCCCGTGTGTCCGATGACCGTCTCGGCCACTTTCTGGGCTTTCGCCAGGGCCTGTCGGGTGTTGTGGGCCTGCTGCTGCCCGTCGCTTACCGCGACCAGCACCTGGATCAGGCATCCGACTGCGACGGTCAACAGGCCGAGTGCCACGGCAATCTCGATCAGAGTGGTTCCGGCACAGCGTGCGCGACGCTGCATACGAGGTTCGCACCATCGCGCGCCGCTGTCATTATTCACTGATCGGCGTCCACAACGGGTTGTCGCCCGGATCGTCAGTGAAGACATCCGGAATGACCGGGTTGTCGTGCCAGTCGGTACCCACGTCCGGCGTGACCGCCGAACTGTCCACGTCGGTCTCGTAAATCACGCCTGTCTGGTCGACGGTGAACTCCTTTTGTCCGCTCCGACCGTCCTCGACGGGGACAGCGCCGAAGCAGTAGGAATACATCGAGGTGCCGTCATCGACCTGACCGAACAGATAGCCCGACTTGCGGCCGCTGGCCAGGGACCGGTCGATCAGACCTTCTTCGAACAACTGCTCCAGGGACCCATACTGGTTGTAGCGGTTCATGTATGTGCCCTGTGCGGACATCAGAGTCCGCAGCGAACCGATGGCTCCCGTCTCGTTCGCGCTCATCCTCGAGCGCATCAGGTTGGGAATGGCGAACGCGGCCACGATCGCGATGATCGCCAACACGATCATCAGCTCGACCAGCGTGAACGCCTTTTTGCTTCTGTTGAACATTGAACATCTCCTTTCTCTGGCACCGGGAAATCTCGGCCGCAGGTTGGAGCGGCCCCGGGGTTTTTCGTCCCCCGGGGCCACGTCCATTTGCCGCCAACGAGTTCCCA
>PUPC01000024.1 GCA_003553185.1 Planctomycetota bacterium
GTGGGCGGCTTGCCCACATCGTGCAGGAGAACCGCCAGGGCCAGCTCGGGGCCGGGGCCGTCCATCAGCCCGAGCATAATCTTCGTGTGTTCGAACACGTCGCCCTCGGGATGGAACTTCTCCGGCTGTTCTACACCCTTCATCGCGTGGATCTCGGGCAGGACCGGCTCGAGTAGCCCCGAGTCGTCGAGCAGTTGCAACCCTCGGTCGGCGTGGGGCGCGGTGAAGATGTGCAGCAGTTCTGTCCCGATCCGTTCGGGGCTGACGACGGTGACCGTCGGGGCCGTCGCCCGCATCGCCTCGAACGTATCCTCTTCGATTTCATATTCGAGCCGGGCGGCGAACCGGACGGCCCGCAATAGCCGGAGCTTGTCTTCGTCGAACCGCTTGGCTGGGTCGCCGATGCAGCGGACGATGCCGCCCTCGATATCCGCACGGCCGCCGACGTAATCGATGATCTCGTCTTCGATCGGATCGTAGAGCAACCCGTTGATGGTGAAGTCGCGGCGCCGGATGTCTTCCCGGGCGTTGGTGAAGGTCACAGCGTCAGGTCGGCGGCCGTCGCTGTAACCCAGTTCGGACCGGAACGTGGCCACTTCGAACCATTCCCCCTCGATGCGGACCATCATCACCCCGAACTTCGCCCCCACCTCGAGCGTGTTGTCGAACAGTTCGCGGATATCGGCGGGACGGGCGCTGGTGGCAATGTCGAAGTCGTGCGGCTCGACGCCGAGGACCATATCGCGGACACAGCCCCCGACGAAGTAGGCCTTGTAGCCGGCTTCACGGAGCGTCCGAACGATACATTCAGCCGAGCTACGAAGTGACATCGATGCCCTTCCGCATGTGAGCCGAGGTTCGAAGACGTGCTAAAGGCGGTCAATCATCCGCCGGCAGCGACCGGTGTGTGCTAGACCAGCCCCATGTCGATCGCGGCCTCGGCGATCTGGACGGCGTTCAACGCTGCGCCCTTGCGGATGTTATCGGCGACCACCCACAGGTCGATCCCATTCGCGACGGACGTATCCTGCCGGATGCGGCCGACATAGACCGGGTCGGAACCGCTCGCTGCGGCGGGCAGGGGATAGACATTGTTGGGGAAGTCGTCCTGGACGACGATGCCCGGAGCGTCCGCCAGCACCTCCCGCGCCCTTTCAGCGCTGATCGGTCGCTCGAATTCGAGGTTGACCGCCTCGCTGTGGCCGTTGAACACGGGGATGCGAACGCAGGTCGAACTGACCGGCAGCTCGGGCAGGCCCATGATCTTCCGTGTCTCGAACACCATCTTCGCCTCTTCGGAAGTGTAGCCGGGCAGGGTGTCTTTCAAGCTGCCGATGTGGGGGAGGGCGTTGAACGCGATCGGGTGGGGATACACCTCGGGGCTGAATTCCTCGCCCCGAGCGTGGGCGTGGATGCCCCGCTCGAGCTCGTCCACCGCCGCCCGACCGCTGCCGGAGACCGCCTGATATGTGGAGACCACAACGCGCTTCAGCCCGGCCTCGTGGTGCAGCGGCTGCAGGGGAACGACCATCTGGATCGTGGAGCAATTCGGGTTGGCGATGAACCCCTGATGCTCCCGCATGGCGTCGGCGTTGACCTCCGGGACGACCAGCGGCACCCGCTCGTCCATCCGGAAGTCGCCGCCGTTATCGATGACCAGACAACCACGCTCGACCGCAGCCCACCCAAACTGGCGAGCCGCGCCGGACGCCCCTTCTGTGCCCGCGAACAGAGCGATATCCACGTCCTCGAACGCCTCTTCCGAGGTCGGTATCACATCATAATCGCGACCGTCTATGGTCTCCGTACGTGCTCGTGTTGCCAACACCTGGACCGAGCTCGCCGGGAATTCTCTCTCGTGCAGAACCTTCAGCATCTCCTGACCAACCATTCCGATGCCGACAACCGCTACTTTGTATTGTTTTGCCATTCTTGCGTCTGCTCCTTTGGATACGGATGTAAACAGAAAACAACTGATTTGAGGGATTATAGCAGAACCAGCCGCGAGGCCAAGCGAGAATTTGCAAAGAGCTCCAGTTTTGGTAGAATCTCCGGTATGCCAAACCGCCGACGAGGACCAGATATGGACGACCCAAGGGAACGAAAACGGAGAGCGATGCTGCTGGGCCTGGGCTTGGATAACGAGGATGGGCACGTTCGCTACACCAAGGGAGAGAACTTCCGCCTGTTCGGCGGGTCCCAGGAGACCCACGAGGAGATGCAGGATAAGGCGATTCGCTTCAACGAAGAGCTCAAGAAGCGGGACAAGCGCCTCGAAGATATCAACCGGGAGGAACTGGGCGAGATCGCTGATAGTATCGGGCTGCGCAAGCCCGACGAAGATTAGCCCCGGAGTTTATCAGGTCTCGACTGGGCATCCGAACGGTCCCCGGTTTCGAGCTTGACGGCACAGTCATCTGGCCCGCGACCCGGCACTCGTCTTGCTTCTGAACCCGCACGTCGATACACTCCCCCCGAGTTGTTACACGTACCTGCTGCCACGGCCTCCGGCGTCAGCATGTACCCGCCATCGACACCGGGCAGCATTATCTGTTCCGAGGATACGGGAGAAAGCGATGATCGTTGATTGTCACACACACGTGGACCCGCGGATGCATTCGGCCGACGATGCCGTTCGGCATATGGATGAACTCGGCGTGGACAAGGCATGGGTCCATAGCTGGGAGAGCTTGGACGCAGCACTGGGGCCGGGGCGCTACCGCTATCTTTCGCCGGAGGATAGCATCAATGCGTATGAGGCACATCCGGACCGGTTTGTCCCTTTCTGTGGAGTGGACCCGCGGCGCGAGAACGCCGAACGGACGCTGCGGGAGTATGTGGAACGCGGCTGCCGGGGCTATGGCGAGATCAAGGTCCGAATGATGCTCGACAACTGGGACCTGATACATATGTACGAAGTCTGCGCCGA
>PUPC01000373.1 GCA_003553185.1 Planctomycetota bacterium
CGGACGGGAAGTATATCGATGTGACCGCGATCACGCCGACCCCGCTGGGCGAGGGCAAGACGGTGACGACGATCGGCCTCTCGCAGGGCCTGCAGCATATCGGCAAGGACGTGTGCACGTGTATCCGCCAGCCGTCGCAGGGACCAACCTTCGGCATCAAGGGCGGTGCGGCCGGCGGCGGCCACGCCCAGGTCGTGCCGATGGAGGATTTCAACCTGCACCTGACCGGCGACATCCACGCGGTGGGAGCGGCACACAACCTGCTTGCCGCAGCGATCGACGCACGCATGCTGCACGAGGACCGGCTGAGCGACAAACGGCTCGAAAGACGAGGGCTCAAACGGCTCAACATCGACCCGTACAGCATCACCTGGAACCGGGTGGTCGACGTGAACGACCGCGCCCTTCGGAATGTGCTCATTGGCCTGGGCGGCAAGGGCGATGGGCGTCCCCGCCAGTCGGGCTTCGACATCACTGTCGCCAGCGAGGTGATGGCTATCCTGGCGCTAGCCAGCGACGTAGACGATCTGCGTCGGCGGCTGGGCCGCATCGTCATCGGCGTGGATAAGAAGAACAAGCGGCCGGTAACCGCCGAAGACCTGGGCGCGGCCGGGGCGATGGCCGTTCTGATGAAGGACGCGCTCAAGCCCAACCTGATGCAGACGCTGGAACACTCGCCCTCGTTCGTCCACGCCGGGCCGTTCGCCAACATCGCACACGGCAACAGTTCGATCATCGCCGATCGCGTCGCCCTCAAATTGGCCGATTACGTGGTGACCGAGAGCGGATTCGGAGCGGACTGCGGAATGGAGAAGTTCTTCAACATCAAGTGCCGCCTGTCCGGGCTGGTCCCCCACTGCGTGGTCATTGTCGCCACGGTGCGGGCGCTCAAGATGCACGGCGGTGGCCCAAGGGTCGTACCGGGCAGGAAGTTGGACCCGGCGTACACCGAAGAGAACCTCGAACTGCTCAAGGCGGGCTGCTGCAACCTCGAGCGCCACATCAAGAACGCCAGGAAGTTCGGGGTCAACGTGGTGGTTGCGGTGAACAAGTTCACCACCGACACCGAGGCGGAGATCGAGACGGTCAAGGAAGCGGCGGTGGCGGCCGGTGCCGACGGCGCCTACCTGTCTGACGTGTGGGCGAACGGCGGCGAGGGCGGTGCGGAACTTGCCGAGGCCGTGGTCGAGGCGTGCGAGAAGCCGTCAGACTTCCAGCTCCTGTACCCCGATGAGGCGTCGATCAAGGAGAAGATCGAGACCATCGCCACCGAGATTTACGGGGCGGACGGGGTCGACTACGAGCCGGCGGCCGAGGCGAAGGTCGATCTGTACACGGACATGGGTCTGGGCCACCTGCCGATGTGTATGGCGAAGACCCACCTGTCGTTCTCGCACGATCCCAAGCTCAAAGGGGCGCCGAGTGGCTGGCGGCTGCCCATCCGCGATGTCCGGGCCTCGGCGGGAGCGGGCTTCCTCTATCCGCTGTGTGGCGAGATGCGGACGATGCCCGGCCTGCCCACGACTCCCGCGTTTATGGACGTGGACCTGGCCGACGACGGCAGAGTGACGGGGCTGTTCTAGTGCTCAGGCGGCGAGGTGCGTGGACGCGTGGGGCATATAGGGGGATATAGGTAGGAAGGAAGCGGCGTGAGGGCCCATCGCATGACCGGCGTCTTGTCGGCTGTTATGAGGCCATTCTGCATTCGCTTCGGGTGCGAGGTGCCCCGGGCGTTGCTGCAGGACGGCGGTATGGATGGGGTGCAAGGAGTAGCATGGGCGTGCGGGCAAAAGTTGCTCGTACTTCCCGGGACGGTCAACGGCTTTTCGCCGTCTGCTCCCGCCACCAGTCGATGGTCCGGCGGAGTCCTTCCTCGAACGGCATCTGTGCCTCGAACCCGAACCGTTCCTTCGCCCGGGTGGTATCGAGGCATCGGCGGGGCTGGCCGTCCGGCTTGCTGGTGTCCCAGGTGATTTGGCCGCTGAAGCCAGTGAGGTCCCGAATCTTCTCGGCGAGCTCCTTGATCGTTATCTCCATCCCCGCCCCGAGGTTGACCGGTTCAGGGTCGTCGTATCGTTCGGTCGCCATGGCGATCCCGCGGGCGGCGTCCTCGACGTAGAAAAACTCGCGGCTGGCCTTGCCTGTCCCCCAGACGACGACCTCGTCGGCCCCCGACTCCACTGCCTCGCAGAACTTCCGGATGAGCGCGGGGATGACGTGGCTGGACGCCGGGTCGAAGTTGTCGCCCGGCCCGTACAGGTTGACCGGTAGCAGGAATATCCCGTTGAGCCCGTACTGGTCGCGATAGGCCTGGAGCATGACCAGCAGCGACTTCTTGGCGATCCCGTAGGGGGCGTTCGTCTCCTCGGGGTAGCCGTTCCACAGGTCTTCTTCCTTGAACGGGACGGGGGTGAACTTGGGATAGGCGCAGATGGTCCCGATCTGCACGAACTTGTCGAGTTCGACGATGCGGGCGTGCTCGATGAGGTGCAGGCCCATCGCCATGTTGGAGTAGAAGAACCGGCCCGGGTTCTCGCGGTTGGCCCCGATCCCGCCGACCTCTGCGGCGAGGTGGATGACGACGGTCGGCCGCATGTCGTCGTACATCCGGGCGACGTTCTCCTCGCGGGTCAGGTCGTAGTTGTCGACGAGCGGGACGAGGATATTCTCACGGGGCACGCCGCGGTCGAGCAGTTCCCGCTGGAGGTGGCGGCCGAGGAATCCGTCGCCGCCGGTGATGACGATGCGTTCTGTTTTCAGGTCCGTCATTTTGTGTTCTTCATCCTTTCAGTCAATTCCACCTCAACCGGACGCTGGGAGAGGGCCGGGGGCATGGGCGCATAAGACGTATAGGACATATCGTCAGGATATCAGGCAGGCGGCCTGGGCTCACGAATCCGCGTTGGCGCGGTGTGTGACGAGTAC
>PUPC01000233.1 GCA_003553185.1 Planctomycetota bacterium
ACGTCTATCCGGTCGAGGTGGAGACCGTGCTGTGCGAGCATCCCGCCGTCCGCGAGGCCGCCGTGCTCGGCATGCCCGACAAGGTATTCGGCGAGCGGGTCCGGGCCGTCGTCGTGCTCAAACAGGATGCCGAGGCGACCGCTGCCGACATCCGCCGATACGCCGCCGGGCGCCTGGCCGGGTTCAAGGTGCCCGCCCGGGTCGACTTCGCCGACGCTCTCCCCCGCAACCCGTCGGGCAAGGTGGTCAAGCGCTGGATCGAGAAGTAGCAGCCGGGAATACAGAAGTGCCGGACCGAGTGCGATGGCGGCGCCGAACACATCCCCGGGAATCGCGGAGCCCAAAAGCATCGCGAAGATAAGCCACACCACCGGTATCGTTCCCCGCGCATAGAACAGGTTTCTCGGTGCTGCGAGGGAGCTCGATGAGTGCGGCCAGCAGAAAGATATCGATTACCCTTCGATTCGTCCCCTGTCCCCGTTCCGCTGACCTTGAACCGCTGAGGAATCCGCGTTCGGCTCGCGTTTCGGAGGCGTGTTCGAAGGTCTTGTTCGATGGTCCATCTCGTTGAGTTTCCGCATGGCGTCTATCCGCTTGTGGAGGCGCCGGACCTCCTGAAAAGTGTAGGCCCCCGTGATGATGACCATCCCGAAGGTGGTCCAAAACGTGACCCCAGTGATGATGAACAGCCCGATAATGAGGAGAAGCCAGAGGCCGAAGAGCAGATTCGTGGAGGGGCGGTCTGCTTCGGCATTCAACCGTTTTCTCTTTTGTTCGTCATAGAGCAGCAGATACGCTTTCGCTTCGATTTCTTTTTCTTTGTTCATCATCCTTATCCTTCCTCGAACGCTCCGCATCGCGTGTTGTCAGCCCACATGCGGATTGACGAGTACCTATGCAGGTGGTCGTTAGAGGTTCCCTTATCTATGAAACATGAAACCCCCGCCCAGAACAAGCCCGAAAAGAGGAAAAGGCCAACTCCCACGGCAACAATCGACAGGACTCGCACTGTCTTTCGTAGGTTCATTCTTGCCTCCAACTGCGTCTTATGCGGTTTTCGCATAACACCCACGCCGTAACCTCTGCCGGTTCTTTCAGGGTATCCAGTTGGCTCCGCACACCGCCTCCAGCCCTCCATTCTTCGGGCTGGTTTGCTCCCGGGTGCCTGTTCGTGCTGGGTGGCGGAATATGCCCCCTTCGCTCTACCGGCACCTCAGGCCAGCCATATTGTGCTCAGTCCCCTCCGAGGTGTCAAGAACAAATTTCGCCTTAACGGGACGCGCTGGTGCAGGGCCCCCACCTTCCGAGCCGGCGGGCGGCGATGCTACGGACGATGCAGCGGCGGGCCGCCGGAAAAACCTCTTTCGATACCAGCGCCGCGCCGGTATAATTACATCGTGTTTCCAGGGATGGTGGCAGGGTGAAGCCGACCGGCGGGCGGAGAGGCATGATGCCGGAGTCCGTAAGAGAACGCCAAAAGCGACGTTCTCGCCCGTCCAAAAAAACGTGCGATGCCGACCGCCGGCTGACGGCCCACGGAGCGGGGCTCGCCCCGCGAAAACGAAGCTCAACGCCTTTGTAAGGGAGGGACAAATGAAGCCGAAGGATGCCGCCCGCATCGCCTGCCGCGTCCTCGCGATTTATGTCGTCGTCCTGGCACTGGATGCCCTGTCGTCGCAATTGAGGTTCGTCCAGATGAGCTTCCTGGGGGCCAGTCGCAGCGGCTTCGGACTGGGGCTGGGGCTGGCAACGGGCACCATCCCCTACCTGGCGTTTATCGGGGTTGCCGTGCTGCTCTGGTTCAAGGCGGACACCGTGGGGCGGTGGATGCTGGCCGGGCAGGTCCCGGCGGAGACGGAGACGGACGCGGACACGGATGGCGAAACGCTCACTCGTGACATCGAGACGGCCGCCTTTGCTGCCATCGGAGTCTATATGACGGCCCGGAGCATCCCGCTGCTGTTCCACCACTTTCTCGGCGTGTTCTTGCCGGGGTCCGAAGCCCCGGAACTGGTCCGGGGCCTCACGACGACCGTCCAATTGGTCCTCGGGCTCGTGCTGATCTTCGGGGCGCGGGAACTGGCCCGCTTGATTCCAACGGTCGCCCATCGGCTGCGGTCGGCCGGCCACACCCACTCGGTCACAGAGGAGGATGAATGACCAGGCGAACACTGGCTCTGATCCTGTTCCGAGCGTTGGCGTTGTTCGCGGCGGCCACGGCCGGCATCGCGGCCGCTTTCTCCCTGGCCCTGGCCGTGGGCAAAGCGTTTTCGCCCGACGATCACCTGATATGGGGGCTGCCCCAAGGGCTGTTGATGACCGGTGCGGCAGCCGGGCTGGCATGGCTGCTCTGGGCGATGGCTCCGTGGCTCGCCGATCGCGTGGCGCCCACCGGCCCGGACCGCAACGACGAAGCGGGCCCGGCCCCTCGGGGTGTAGGGAAGGACTACCTGGCCATCGGCGTGGCCGTTGGCGGGCTGACTGTGTTCTGGATCGGGTTCCGGCGCCTCCCGGGCCTGCTGATGCTCTCGATTCAGTGGATTCCCGATGAGTTGAAGTCCGAAATGGGCGACATGGCCGTCTATTGGACCTATGTTTTGGGCAGCGGGATTGTTGTGCTGATGCTCATCGGCCTCGGGCTGGGGCTGGCATTGTATGCCCGGCCCGTTTCCGGCAAGCTGCTCAAACTGCAGGCCGCCGTCGCAAGAAAAATGGGCCGCCCCGCCTGAGCACGGCCGCCCGGGGCCGCGGTGGCGCTCGCCCGACCGCGCCCGAATCATTCACAGCGGGGACATTCCGAGACGGCCCGTCCGCACCGCAAACCGTTCGCGAGAGGGGCCGCTTCTCCGTGGCACGGCCATCCCTGGCCGTGATTCGATGGCCTATCGGGCGTCGGCGGGCGCGGGCCGCCGCGGCCCCGGGC
>PUPC01000338.1 GCA_003553185.1 Planctomycetota bacterium
GTGCTTGCGGCGGTTTTGCACTTGTGGGCGGGGCAGGCCATGCTATAATCACGCACGTTATTGCACATAAAGCGGTTCTGTTGACTTCGGAGGATCCAATGGCCGACTATTCGACCCCGGATATCCGCAACGTGGCCCTCATCGGGCACGCGGACGCCGGAAAGACCACCCTGGCCGATACCGCCCTCGATGTCGCCGGTGTTGTGAACCGGGCGGGCAGCGTGGACGAAGGCACGTCTGTGTTCGACTTTGACGAAAGCGAACGCGATCGCAAACATTCCATCTTCAACGCCGTGGCCCACGCCCCGTGGAAGGGCAAACGGCTCAACCTGATCGACACGCCCGGCTACCCCGACTTCATCGGGGCGGCCGCCGCCGGGCTGTCCGCCGCAGACGTCGCCCTGCTCTGCGTCTCGTCGGTCACCGGGCTGGGCGTGAACACCCGCCGCACCTGGGACGTCGCCTGTGAATACGAGATGCCGCGGGCCGTGGTCCTCACCAAGCTCGACGGCGAGAACGCCGACTACGGGAAGGTGCTCGGCCAGGTCCAGGAGGCCTTCGGACGGGCCTGCATCCCCGTGCTCGTGCCCGACAGCCCCGGCCGCGACGTGAGCAGTGTGACCAACCTGCTCACTGGCGAGGGCGAGGGGCGACAGGAGCTGATCGAGACCATCGCCGAGTCGGACGACGAGCTGATGATGAAGTACCTCGAGGAAGAGGAACTGACCCAGGACGAGTTGGCGGGAGCGTTCGCCACGGCCGTCAGTTCCGGAGCCATCGTCCCCGTCCTCTGCTGCTCGGCGAAGAAGAAAGTCGGTGTGTCCGAGCTGATGGACGTGATCGCGACCTACTTCCCCGGCCCGTCGCAGCGGGTGAACCTGCCGGTCCACCAGCCCGGCGAGCCCGAGGAGCCGGCCGAGGTCCCGCCGCTCGACGGCCCGCTGACCGCGTTCGTGTTCAAGGTGCTGACCGACCCGTTCGTGGGCAAGATCGCCTACTTCCGCGTGGTCACCGGCCGGGCCGACACCTCCGGCGTCCGCATCGCCCGCACGGGCAACTCCGTCCGGGTCAACAGCGTTCATCATCCGCAAGGCAAGGAGCAGGAGCCGGTCGAGGCCGTCATCGCGGGCGACATCGGCACGGTCACCAAGATCGAGGAGATCACTTTGGGCGATACCCTGCTCGCAGGCGACGCGGACCTCGAGTTCGGCCGGTTCGCCGTGCCCACTCCGATGGTCTCGCTCGCCGTGTTCCCCAAGAGCCGGGGCGACGAGGGACGGATTTCGACTTCCCTGCAGAAGCTGGGCGAAGAGGACCCCGCCTTCCAGTTCGAGCGGGACCGCCAGACCAACGAGATGGTCGTGCGCGGCGTCTCGTCGCTCCACCTCGACATCACGCTCGCCCGGCTGAAAGACCGGTACAACGTCGAGGTGGAAACAAAAGTGCCCAAGGTCCCCTACCTGGAGACCATCACCGGGTCGGCCGACGCCCACTACCGGCACAAGAAACAGACGGGCGGACGCGGCCAGTTCGGCGAGGTGTACATGCGCGTGGAGCCCGCCGAACGGGACGCCGGGCTGGAGTTCGTCGACGAGATCGTCGGCGGGGCCATCCCACGGAACCTGATCCCCGCCGTCGAGAAGGGCATCCGCGAGACGATGGAACGCGGTGTGCTCGCCGGATACCCCGTGGTTGACATCCGGGCCCGCGTTTACGACGGCAAGTACCACGATGTGGACTCCGACGAGGCATCGTTCAAGATCGCGGGCGGCCGATGCTTGGCCGAGGGCATCCTGAACGCGAACCCGGTGCTGCTCGAGCCGATCGTCAAGTTCGAGGTCATCGTGCCCAGCCGGTTCGTCGGCGACATCACCAGCGACATGAGCGGCCGGCGAGGCCGTATCTCAGACACCGGCGTCGTCGGCGACATGCAGGTCATCGGCGGCGAAATCCCGCTCGCCGAGATCCAGACCTACTCCACCGAACTCCGGTCAATGACCGGCGGAGAAGGAAGCTACACCATCGAGTTCGACCGATACGACGTCGTGCCGAGAAACCTGCAGCAGCAGATCGTCGCCAAGGCGAAGGCGGAAAAAGAGAACGAGTAGCCGAAAACGCTCGACCGACCGGCCGCAGTCGGGGGACCCATCGTGGCAAACGTGCTGGTCAGCGCCTGCCTGCTCGGTCTGCCCACCCGGTACGACGGGGCTGCGAAGCCCGACCGGGAGCTGCTCGAACAGCTCCGCACCGAGGGCCACACGCCCATCCCCGTCTGCCCCGAACAGCTCGGCGGCCTGCCCACCCCCAGGCCGCCGGCCGAAATCGAGCACGACGACGGCCCGGCTGTGCTCGCCGGCCGGGCTCGGGTGGTCACCCTCGAGGGCCGGGATATCACCGAAAGCTATCTGCGGGGAGCCGACGCCGCGCTGCGGATCGCTCGGCTGCTCAGCTGCCGCACCGCCTGGCTGAAGGAGAAAAGCCCGGCGTGCGGAGTACACCGGATCAAGCGGGGCGAGCGGACGGTCCCCGGTCGGGGCGTGGCCGCGGCCCGGCTCGAGGCGGGCGGGCTCGAAGTCTTCGGGAGATAGCGGGGGGGCTCAATCGGGCGCGCCGGGGTCGAGTTCATCCGGCGAAGGCGGCGGCTCGTCGTCCGCCTCCCGCTCCACCGTCGGCCGGTCGGCCCCGCTGTAATCGCGGAGGAACCGCTCTCCGGTCACCCGTCCGAGCAGGAACACCGTCCCCAGGAGCAGTGCCCCGAGGATGACGATGATGATCGTGCGCACGTCGAAGAACCGTCGCTCTTGCGGGCGGGCCCGTGGAGCGGCGGTCGGGGCGGCGGGCCTCGGCGGGGCCGTTCCGGCGGGCGCCCGGCCGCGCAGTTCCTCGAACACGATGGCCACATCGAGCATGGACGGGGGCCGCTCGGCGGGATTGCGGGCGAGCATCTTCTCGATGAGGTCCGCCAGCCGTCCGGGCGTCTCCGGTCGGAGTTCGCTGATGGGCTTTACGTTCTGTGTCGATATCTGCGGGGCGAGTTCCGCCTCGGTCATCCCCACAAACGGCGTCTGCCCGCAGAGCAGGTGATAGAAGACCGCGCCGAGCGAATAGATGTCGGCCGCCCGGTTGGCGGGGCCGCCGGCCAGCCGTTCGGGCGCCATGTAGGCGATCCGGTTCGGCCGGTTCTGCGGGTCCGGCTCGGTCGACAGCTCGCCCACTCGCGTCGGCGGCAGCCCCAGCCCCAGCAGCTTGATGTGGCCCTTGGGCGTGCGCACGATCCGGTCCGGCCGCAGCGATCCGTGCACCACCGACCGCTCGTGGCTCTCGGCGAGCAGCCCGGCCATCTGGCAGCCGATCTCGATCAGCTCGTCGGCCGACATCTTGCCGCACTGCGACCAGGTGGACTGGCCGAACGCCGGCTGGCGGGCCATGAATATCCGGTCGCCCGCCGTCCCGGCCGACAGGATGGCGACCGCGGCCGGGTGCTCGATCTGGCTGGCACGCCGGATCGCCGCCAGCACCGGGTCCGGCGGGTCGCAGAACTCGGGCTCGATGAGCTGGACGACCACCGGGCGGTCCATCGCCTGCTGCATAGCGAGGAAGGTCCGGGCGACCTCCTCCCGGCCCAGCCCTTTGATAACCCGATAGCCCATCCCCTCGAGCTCGGCCTGTCCGGGGGCCGCGTCCGCCTCGGGGCCTTCCGTTTTCGTTCGATCCGGGCGCTCGCCCCCCTCTTCGATGAACTCCATCACCACGCTGGCGACTTCGATGCGGTCGCCCGACTTCAACAGCCGGTCGTCGATCCGCTCGCCGTTGACCAGCGTCCCGTTGCTCGAGCCCAGGTCCTTGACGTGATAGCCATCGTCGTCGAGATAGAGGTATGCGTGCTCGCGCGACGAGATGGGGTCTTTCATCTGGAGGTCGGAGTCGCGAGCCCGGCCGAGCACCGCCCGCTCGCCCAGCTCCAGCATCTGGCCTTCGCCCGGCCCTTCAACGATCTTCAGTGTAGCCATACCATCTCCCTTAGATTCCTTGATTGTACGTCGAAGATCACCCGGATGTCAATTCGCACCCCTCGGAAGCGATGTGTCGGCATTTCGGTGCACCTGAGGCAGGCGGTCTCCTCCTCGAGCGGGGCGGTGTTTCGGCTGTGGACGGGCAGCGGCAGGATGCTCGCCAGGTCGCCGGGCGGCCGGGGGGCTTATCGTGCCCGCCCGGGGCTTTCCGAGTCCGGTCCGATTGTCTCTCTCGGGGCTTCTGACACGAGCTCACTCGCCGCCGCCTGCCTCTCCCGATGCCGCTGCCAGAGCTTCTGACAGTTGGCCGATCGTGGCTCGGGCGTCGTCGAAGAGGAGGATGGCCCTGGGATTCTGGTAGAGGGGGTTATCGACGCCGGAGTACCCGGGTTTCTCGTCGAGATTGCATACGACAATGTGGCTCGCCTCGTGGACATGGAGTATCGGCATCCCGGAGATCGGTGTCCCTTCGACGTTGATGGCCGCCGGGTTGACCACGTCACAGGCCCCCACCACGATGGCGAGGTCCGTCTCTTTGAACCGGGGGTTTATCTCGTCCATCTGATGAAGCATTTCATAGTCCACGTCGGCCTCGGCCAGGAGGACGTTCATGTGTCCCGGCATCCGGCCCGCGACGGGATGGATGGCGAAGCAGACCTCCTTGCCGGCTTCTTCGAGCTCTCTCGCCAGCTTGACGACGTCGAACTGGGCCTGTGCCAGCGCCATTCCGTAGCCAGGGACGATGATGACGCTTCCGGCGTCTTTCATCGCCTCGGCGGCCCGGTCCAGCGGCGAGCGGTCATCATCCGGTTCGGACGCGGGCGCCGATTCCGTGTGAAAGAAGCTCTCGCTGACGTCCGCCAGCCGGGCGTCGAGCCCCGCCAGGACCTTCGCCAGGTTCCTGTTCATCGCCCGGCACATGGCCAGCGTGAGGATGGACCCGGAGGCGCCGACCAGCGCCCCGCACACGATCAGGAACCGGTTCTGGATGACGACCCCGCAAAATGCGGCCGCCAGCCCCGTGCCCGCGTTCAGAAACGAGATCAGGACCGGCATGACCGCCCCGCCGATCCGGATCGAGAAGACGACCCCCACGACCAGGGTGACCGCGATCAGGCCGAGAAGAAGAGCGGTCGATGCCGGGGCGGAGAGCCCCGATAAGACGCCGAATACAACTGCCGCCACGGCCAGCCCGGCGAGCAGGATGCTGTGACCCGGCAGCTTCACGGGGGTCTGGCGCAGAACCCCGGACAGCTTGGAGGTGGCGATCATACTCCCGCTGAAGGTCACGCCGCCGAACGCGATGGCGAGTACGCCGCCCACGATGTTCGCCGCCGACAGCGAGGCTGCCTCGCCCGACATCTCAACGAACGCGACCAGGCAGGCCGCCAAGCCGCCCGCCCCGTTCTGGAACGCCACCATCGAGGGGATGCGCACCATGTCCACCTTCATGGCGACACAGTAGCCCACCGCCGCGCCGACCGACAGGGCGATGAGGACCGCCGCGAGAGCGAAGAACTGCTCGTGATAAAACGCCAACAACGCGGCACACAACAAGGCAAACGCCGCGATCAGATTCCCCGCTCGAGCCCGTCGGGGCGAGCGAAACAGGGCGACCCCCACGATGAGCAGGAGAATGATGGCCAGGTCTACAACCAGCCGGCCCGGGGCATTCATAAACGCCTCATTTCCTTGTGATATGGGCAGGATATTGCAAGGGCAACGGAGAACAGGCCGCAACGGGCATTCCAAACCGTCGCGTTCTAAGGGCTTCTCTCCCGCCTCTTGAACAGTTTCAACATCCGCTCGGTAATGGCAAAGCCGCCGACCACGTTGAACGTCGCACAAACGACGGCCGCCAGCCCCAGCGCCATCTCGAACGATGTCCTGCGGGTAACAAACAGCAACAGTGCCCCGAGAACGGTGACCCCCGAGACGGCGTTTGTCATCGACATCAGCGGGGTGTGCAGAAGGGGGGGCACGCGCAGAATCAGAACGTACCCTACGGCGAAAGACACCAGCAGAATCGACACGAGCAGAATCAGATTAACCATCACGACCTCCTCGTCGGCGTGCCGCCATCAGTCCGGGCCGATGGCCTGAAGCGTTGGTCGGTGAACGATCCGGCCCTCGTGCGTGACCAGGGAATGGCGGACAATGTCATCGTCCAGGTCCGGCTCGCCAACGCCGTTCTTGAACAGGTTCCGGACGTATTCGAGCAGGTTGTTCGCATACAGCCAACTGGCATGAACCGGCATGGCGCCCGGGATGTTGTAGCTCCCGCAGATGGTGGCCCGGCCGACACGCGTTTCTTTGCCCGGCTCGGTGGCCTCGCAGTTGCCGCCCTGGTCAATCGCAACGTCGATGATAACGGCCCCCGGCCGCATCCGTTCGACCGTCTCGCGGGCCACCAGCTTCGGGGCCGCCTCTCCGGGAACCAGGGCGCTGAGAATGACGATATCGGCATCTTCCACGAGCGGGGCCAGGGCCGCCCGCTCTTTTTCGAGCCAGTCCGCGGGCAATGCCCGGGCATATCCGCCCTCGCCGGTCGCGAGTTCGGGAGGCACTTCGTACCCTGCCACCTTGACACCCAAGCTGGCGGCGGCTTCCCGGGCGTCCTCGCGGATATCGACGGCCTTGACCGACCCGCCGAGGCGCTTCGCCGTCGCAATCGCCTGAAGCCCGACCACCCCGGCCCCGACGACGAGCACCTGGGCGGGCGGAACCATTCCGATGGCGGTGGTCGTCATCGGGATGGGCTTGGGGAACAGGTTCGCCCCGATCAAAACGGCCTTGTAGCCGGCGATGGTGCTCATCGAGGTCAGGGCGTCCATGGCCTGAGCCCGCGACGTGCGCGGGACCCCGTCCATCGTCAGGGCGGTAATCTGCCTGTCCCGCAGCAAGCGGACCGTGTCGTGGTTGTAGGGAGCGACCGGATGCAGGAACGCGATCAGGACCGCCCCTTCTCGCAGCATCTCCACCTCATGCCTGTCCAGATCGGCATTGAAGCAGGGCTGCTTCACCTTCAGGACCAAGTCCGACCTGCGGAAAAGCTCGGCTGGATCATCGACAATTTCCGCCCCCGCAGACTCGTACTCGGCGTCGGAACGCAGAGCCCCGCCTCCCGCCGATTGCTCGACAAGAACCGTGAACCCCATCTCGACATACTTCTCAACCATCTCGGGCAGCGCCGACACACGGTACTCACCTTCCAGAGTCTCCCGGGGTACACCGATGCTATAATCGGAACGCATTAGACGCCTCCTGCAAGCTCGGCTTTGCTTTGGCCGGTCTCTCGTCGTGCTCGACTCCGCCAACCTGCCCTATTGCACGGGGCACAAAATGGCGGCCGGCGCGGGGATCCAACGTATCAGACCCCACATGGGTTGTCAAGCGGGGGAATTTCTGGAGATTCCCCATCCTCTTGGCGAGAAACGCGGAAAGATGTTCGAGAATCTATGGTCCGTTCCAGTTCTCCCCGCCGATCAAATCAGAGCGAAAGCGAGAACTGATATCCGCCGCAAAAACACCGGTGCCTTCCTGCCGGAATCAATTCAGACTGCACCTGTTCCTATCCGTGCCGGGCTATCAACGGTTTCGCTCGCCCGGCGGTTGCCCTCGCCGTGCCCGGCTGATAAACTAAGGCGTCAAATTCGGTCACTTCGAGGAGGAACGGATGCAATACACGACGCTTGGACAGACGGACATCGAAGTCTCTCGTATCTGCATGGGCTGCTGGGCGATTGTGGACCCGCAAACCTGGGGTCCCCAGGACGAGGAGGACGCCGTGGCCGCCATCAACGCCAGCCGGGCCGCAGGGGTCAACTTCTTCGACACCGCCGCCAGTTACGGGGACGGTGCATCGGAAGAACTGCTCGGCCGGGTGCTCGAACCGCACCGCCAGGAGGTCGTCCTGGGCACCAAGCTGCTCAGCTCGTGCAACCGGCGTGACGAGGCCATCCGCGAGTGCGAGAACAGCTTGCGCCGGCTCCGCACCGATTACATCGACCTGTTCCAGATTCACTGGCCGGACCGTGACGTCCCGTTCGATGAGACGGCCGAGGCGCTCGATCGGCTGCTCGAGCAGGGCAAAATCCGGGCCGCCGGCGTGTCGAACTTCGGGCCGAAGGACCTGCCCGCGTTCCTCGATGTGATGCGAACCGAGGTCAACCAGATCGCCTACAGCATGCTGTTCCGGGCGCCGGAATACGAACTGCTTTCGCTGTGCGAGGAGAACGACGTCACCGTGCTCTGCTACTCGCCGCTGGCCGAAGCACTGCTCACCGGCAAGTTCGAGTCGGCCGACGATGTCCCCGCCGGCCGGGCGCGAACGCGGCTCTACAGCACCAGCCGGCCGCAAGCTCGTCACGGCGAGCCGGGGGCGGAGAAAGAGATCTTCGAGGCCCTCCGCCGTGTCCGCGAGGTCGCCGAGGCAGAGGGGGTCCCCATGGCCCAGCTCTCCCTCGCCTGGCTGCTGAAACAGAAGGCGGTGGGCTGTGCCATCGCCGGCGCACGCAACGAGCGACAGGCGCGGGAGAACGCCGGAGCGGCCGACCTCGACCTGTCGGCCGACGTCGTCGAGGAGCTCAGCCGGGCGACCGACGCAGTCAAGGAAAAGCTCGGGCCGAACCTCGACATGTGGCAGGCCGACTCCCGCATTCAATAAACCGTACCGTTTCACGGGAGGGACCGGCGATGATGAACCCTGGTAACCCCAAGCTCGTCCAGCTCACCCGCTCGATCGTCCTGGAGGGGTTCCAGCCCCGCTACGGCGAGCTCTCCGACGCGTTCCCGCCCAACGAGCTTTGGGACGGGATGCGGAAGCTGAGGTCCGAGTTGTGGCTGGACACCGGCGACATCGAGGCGGCCGAGGAGCAGTGGACCCGCGAGTTCAACGCTCTCACCACCAACAACACCCTGCTCAACCGCGAGGTTCAGAAGGGCGCCTACGACGAGTTGGTCCGCCGGTCGGCGCAATCGCTGCGGGCCGAGTTCCCCGAGCTCGACGCCGCCGCGTTGGTCCGCGAGATCGCGTTCATCCTCAACGCGACCCACGGGCTGCGGCTGGTCGAGCGGTTCGACGCCTGGGTGTCGGTCGAGGAGCACACCGACCTGGCCCACGATGCCGAGTCGGCCGCGGCCTATGCCCGCCGGTTCGCAGACATCTGCCCGGAACGCTTCTATGTGAAAATCCCGCTGACCGCCGAGGGCCTGCTCGCGGCCCGCGAGTGCGCCCGGGCGGGCGTGCCCGTCAACCTCACCCTCGGGTTCTCGGCCCGCCAGAACGTCCTCGCAACCGTTTTCGCCGGGCCCGACTTCTGCAACGTCTTCCTCGGCCGTCTGAACCAGGTGGTGTCCCAGGCGGGCCTCGGCGACGGCCAACTGGTCGGCGAACGGGCCACCGTCGCCAGCCAGAGAGAAGTCGCCCGCCTCCGCCGTGCCCACGACCTGCCGACCCGGCAGATCGCCGCCAGCATCCGGAACGGCCGGCAGGTGCGCGACCTGGCAGGCATCGACGTGCTGACAATCCCGCCCAAGGCGGCGGGCCAGCTCGCAGACAGCGCGCCCGATCCGGACGAACTGACGTCCGCACGGGACGCTGACTATCGCCCGCAGCTCGCGCCCGAGACCAACCTCGCCGACTGGGGCCTGGCGACCCTGTGGGATGTGCCCGACGGGCTGGAGGAGGCCGCTGGCGAGCTGGCGGCGGACGAGACGCTCGACGCGGACGGGCTGCTGGACGGGTTGGCCGACGCGGGCTTTGGCGACGTGCTGCCCCGATGGACCGCCGCAGACGTGGCCAAGGCGACCTCCGACGGCAAAATACCCCAGTTGGCCGACTGGAAGCACCGGCTCTGCACCGGAGAAATCGGGCTCGACGCGCTGATGAACCTGCACGGGCTCCGGAGCTTCGCGATGGACCAGGACGCGATGGACCAGCGCATCCGCGACCTGCTCTGAACCCAACCGCTCGCACCGGCGGAGGCCGGCTCACGTCATGAGCAACACCCAGGAACAGGAGAGAACGCTGTTGCGCCGGGCGTTCGTGGACCCGTTTCGGCTCGGCCCCAGGACCCGGACCCGGGCGCTGTTCTATCAGCAGTTTGCGTCGCTGCTGGGGGCGGGCCTGCCCGTGCTCCGGTCGCTCGATGCACTGGAGGACCAGGCGAGCATCGGGGCGATCGGCCGCAAGCTGCCCTCGATGCGCCGGCACATCGAAGACGGCGGCGACCTGTCCGGCGCGTTCGAACAGTTCCCCCACCTGTTCGGCCCGGAGGAGATCGCGATGGTCCGGGCCGGCGAACAGGCCGGCCGCCTCGAAGAGGTGTTCGAACGGCTGGCCGAGTCGTACGGCCGGCGGGCGCGATTGACGACCTTGTTTGTCGGCGGGGTCCTCTATCCGGTCATCCTGCTCCACCTCGGCCTGCTGATCGCCCCCTTCATCCGAACGATCCAGAACCCCGACCAATCGTACCTGGGCCTGCTGTTGCCCCGGCTCGGCCTGCTCTACGGAGCGGGCTTCCTCCTGTTCTTCGTGCCCCGGCTGGCGCGGGCCACAGGGCTGGGAACCGGCGTGCTCGAAGCCGTTCGCGACCTGGTCCCGGTGTACGGGGGGCTGACCAGGAAGCTGTCGTTGGCCCGGTTCGCCCGATCGCTCGGGGGGCTGTATGACGCGGGGGCCGGACTGGCCGAGGCACTCCCGGTCGCCGGAGCGGCCGGCGGGAGCGAGCGTCTGCGCCGCCGAGCGGAAGTGATGGCCCGCACCGTCTCGGACGGCCGTCCGCTCCACGCGGCACTCAAAGAGGCGGGCGGATTCCCCACCGCATTCGAGAACATGGTCGAGACGGGCGAGAGCAGCGGGCAGCTCGGCCGGATGCTCGCCAAGGCCGCTGATTATTACTCCGACGAGGCGCAGACCGCGCTGACCCGGCTGATCGCCGTGCTGCCCGTCGTCATCTACCTGGGGGTGGCGGCCTACATCGGGTACGAGATCGTCCGGGCCTATGCCGACCTGCTCGGTCGGACAATGGAAGGGATGCTCGGGACGATGGGGGGCGGGCGATGAGCGGCCCCATCCGAGCCGTGTTCATCGTCGGCCAGACGGCCAGCGGCAAGGGGGCGGTCGCGTTCCAGCTCGCCCGGGCCGTGGGCGCGGAGATCATTTCGCTCGACTCGATGAAGGTCTATCGGGGGATGGACATCGGGACCGCCAAGCCGCCGCCCGAGCGCCGCCGAGCCGCCCCCTGTCACCTGATCGACGTGGTCGAGCCCGACGAGCATTTCAGCACGGCGATTTACGTCGAGCGGGCCGAGTCGGCGGCGGAAAAGATCGCCGACCGGGGGGCGCTCCCGCTGTTCGTCGGCGGCACGGCGCTGTACCTGAAAGCGCTGATCGAGGGCCTGTTCGAGGGGCCGCCCGCCGACCCCCAGTTCCGGGCCGAGGTCCGGCGACAGGCGGCCGAGCACGGCAACCGCTATGTCCATCGACGACTGGCCGAGGTCGATCCCCAGGCCGCCGAACGCATCCACCCGAACGACATCCGGCGGATCGAGCGGGCGCTCGAGGTCTATGAACAGACCGGCCGGCCGATTTCGGACCTGCAACAGCAGTTCGGCACAACCCGCGACAAATTCGACGCCGCCGTCGTCGGACTGCGGCGCAGCCCGGCCGACCTCCGGGCACGCATCGACCGGCGGGTTGACCGTATGATGGAGATGGGCCTGGTCGAGGAGGTCCGCCGGCTGACGGCCGGCCCGCATCCGCCGGGCAAGGAGGCCCGGAAGGCGCTGGGCTACGCCGAGTTGCTCCGCCACCTGGACGGGGAGATATCGCTCGACGAGGCGGTCGATCTGATAAAAGTTCACACCCGCCAGTTCGCCAAAGCTCAGATGACGTGGTTCAAGCGGATGGACTGGATCGAATGGTTCGAGGTCGAGCCGGACGAGCCGCCGAAGACGACCGCCGAGCGGGTGCGCCGGCACCTGCTCGATCAGGGCGTGCTTCCATCCTCGCGCACGTAGATGTGGTTGGTGAACACCCAGGGGCGGTTCCGCAGGCGGGCCTCGACGCGATAGACGCCCGGCCGGGCGTCGCGGTGGGCCAGCTCGCGGCCGACGCATTGTGCGACCGGTTCGGAGTTGCGGAGCAGGCGGAGTTCGGCTTCGAGCGGGACGGTCGCCACGAAAGTCCACTCGCCGCCCGCGTGCACCTCGTCGCCCATCACCGCCGTCTCGCCGTCGCGCTCGGCCCGGAAACGGGTTCCGGTCGCGTCCCCGATCAGGTCGTATGCGGCGAAGCACCGCCCGGCGGTCAGGGCGTCGGTCAGTAGAGCGATGTCGTCCGCCGAGCTGCCCGACCATTCGGACGACAGGACGTGCGTCCGGGCCGTCCGGAAGATGAACTCGGTGGGGAGGACCTTGAGCAGCGGCCAGCGGAAATGGGGGATGGGGTACCGCCGCTCGTGTGCATCGAGTGCGGCGATCCCCGAGCAATGCCGACGGAGGGCGACCTCGTCCCAGCGGCGAAGCACGAGCGGGTGCGGGCCGGCGACCCGGCTGTCCGGGTCCAGCATCCCGTCGAGCACGTGCCAGGGGTAGGCCCCCTCGACCCAGTCGTGCATGTACGACCAGATTTCGACGCCCGCGTAGTCGTCGGTCTCCAGATCGGGCCAGGCCTGCGGCTTCCGGTAAATCTTTCCCCGGTCGTGCCGTTCCGGATGGGCCACAAACGCCCGGCCGCCGCGCCGGGCCACCTCGGGCAGATACTCGTTCGGATGGGCCGAGGCCCACCGGTCGGTCCGGTCGAGCCCGATGACGAGTGCGTGCCCCTTGGTCGAGGACACCTCGACGCCGACGACGAGGAGCAGGCCTTCGTGCCGTCCCTCCCAGCCCTCGTACTTCGGGCGAAGTGTGTGGTGGTCGGCCGTGACCACGTAGTCCAGCCCGACGGCCCGGGCGATGCGGACCACCTCGGGCATGGTGACCGCGCTGTCGGAGTATCGGGTGTGGACGTGGAGCACGCCCTTATACTCGTGCAGGGTGTTCATAGTCAGGATTGCTCCGCCGCGGCTTTCACATCCCGGTAGCTGGTCCGTCCGAAAAGGAAGAACAGGCCGCCCACCAGGTAGAGGATGACGAAGGTCGCGTCGCCGATGGCCCCGATGGCCCCGCCCTTCTCGACGCCGACCAGCGGGAACAGGAGGGTCATCGCCACCGCCCCCTGCCCGGCGCCGCCGGGGACGAGCGGGATCACGCGGA